>JAQVMU010000044.1 GCA_028703475.1 Atribacterota bacterium
ATCCACCGCAGGGAAAAGCGGGGCATTGTAAGAATATGCTTTAATCTTTCCCAGAATGATGGCTGAATCTCTACACCGCTATTTTGTATCTTACTCATGACAGCCTGAGTCAATCCTTCCGGAACTACCTGTTTTTTGCTTAACAAGCTAATATCAGAAAAGAGATGCTTCATATCCTCTAATTCTTTCTGGCAAGAAGGACATGATTGGATATGATTTTCCAGCTCTTTTCTTTCACTTTCCGCTAAGTGCTGGTCTAAATATTCATTTATTAACTTGTTTGCCTGGTTACATTTCATTTTTTTACCTTTTAACAATTCATTAATTATAATGTAATTTGGATTTATTTTTTGCCTTCTACAACGTTATACGATTTAAACAGAAAAAAGTTACACAAAATTTTAATTTTTTTTCAAAATACTTTTTAGCTGTTCCCTCGCCCGGTACAGGCGAATCTTTACGGTATCAGGAGATACCTTTAATATTGAGGCTAATTCCCGGTAGCTTAAATCCTGTAGATGGCGCAAAACAATAATCTCACGGTACTGAAGAGGCAAAGACATTATTGCCCTCTGTACTCCTTCAACACGTTCACGGGTTGCCATTTGTTCTTCAGGATTATTTTTCCCGTCAATAGATAAATTATCATGGAGAGGTCTGCCGTCAGGGAAAGGTGTGTCAAGGGAGATGCTGTCTATATTTTTTCTTTTCATCCGGTCTCTGATAACATTTAAAGTAATCTGGTAAAGCCAGGTAGAAAAACGAAATGCAGAATTATAATGGGACAGCGACTGGTATGCCTTTACAAATGCCTCCTGGGCAATATCTTCAGAATCATGAATATTACCACACATACGATAAGCCAGATTATAAACCATTCCCTTGTACTTATTTATTATTCCGGAAAATGCCTGTGTATTTCCCAGTAGGCATGCTTCAATCATTTTTAAATCATCATGGGGCATAATATTGTTATCCAATAAATAAATGTTTAGTATTTCAAAGGGGGTCAGGTCTTCACATTTGACATTTCTAATAAATGTCAAAGACCCCAAAGTTTTATTCATTCTTCCGGGGATTCCGGAAAATATGTTTCATTAATCCAATCTATTCTTTCCTTCACATATACGGGGATAGAACTGCCGTCACTGAATGTACTTCCCGGATATTTGTTAATTAAAGACTGATATACTTCCAGGGCTTCAGCCCATAATGAAAGTTTTTCATAACACCAGCCTATATAGAATTGTGCGCTTGGCGCTACTTCCCTGTTCTCATCAGGCCAGGTAGAGTTAGGATAATTATAAAGGACTTTCTGAAATTCAGAAATAGCTGTTTGGTAATCATTTTTTTCATAATAACAGTATCCTATATAATATTGAGATGGCCCGCAGTATTCACTGTAAGGATAGGTTAAAATCAGCTCTCTGTATTCCTCTATAGCAGTAGTACGATAATAGGCCAGACGATAACTCTGTGCAATACTGTATTGTGCCAGGGGCAACAAATCACTTAAAGGGTAATTATCGATGACCTTCTGGTATTCGGTTATAGCATTACCATAATCCTGGGTAACATAGTAACAATTACCTATTCCCAATTGGGTATCATCAGCCCATTCACTATCAGGATATTCAAGCAAGAGAGAATAGTAAGTCATGATTGCCGGTATAGGTAAACCTAATTTTTTTTCATAACACCAGCCCATATAATATTGCGCATCATCCCTGTATTCGCTGTCAGCATAATTAAGCAGTAAGTTTTCAAATTCAATAATTGACTGTGTATAGTTTTCTATGTTTATGTAACACCAGGCAATTTGATACCGGGAATCATCCGCCCAGCTACTTGAAGGGTAATTATCTATGAGACTCTGAAACTCTGTTAATGCCTGGGAGTAATCTTCCTGCTGGTAATATTCCATCGCAATATCATAAACAGCACGGTCTTCCTTTGCCTTTAAAATAACCGGCTGTCCTATATTTGCTTCATTAACTATATCCGGCTCTATATAAACATTAATTAATTTGGCTGTAATATAGCCATCTTTTATTATTGTCACGGTTCTTTTTCCTGCAGGAACTTCGTTGAGTAAAAAATAACCTTCCTGGTCAGACTGGGCTGTGTTTTCTGCACCATTTACAGTCACCAGGGCACCTTCCAGCGGAACAGAGCCATCAATAGTCTGCCTGTGTACTTCACCTTCCAGGGAACCTGTTTGAGGATTAAAAGCATTACATCCTGTAAAAAATAGTGTAAATATTATGAATAATCCCAAAAAAGTGACTGTGAATAGTCCTTTGATACTTCTTTTTATCTTATTATTTCTTATTTGTTTTCTATTCATAAAACCATCCTGTTACAATTCTTTTTTGGCTCTGTCAGCCATCTCTGTATCGGGAAATTCTTCCAAAATAAGTTGGAAATAATATTCGGCTTTTTCTTTTTCACCTATTTTATCATAAGATAGGCCTAAGTGGTAGTAAACAGAATCACTTTTAGCCCCTGATTCCAGGTATTTCAAATATATATCAATGGCAGCCTGGTAATCATTCTGCTGATAATATATCCAGCCCATATGAATATAAGGGCTGGTTAGGTAGGGTTTTTCGATTAATATTTTTTGATAGATATCCAGGGCTTCCTGGTATTCATCAACACCTGGTATTATGCTGCGAATCTCATACATATAAGCTAACCTTAGATACTCGTTAGTATGTTCCTTATCAGGATAATTTTCAATCTGTAATAAATATTTTTTAATTGCTGTATCGGATACATCATATGCCTGCTTGTAATACTTTCTGCCACTAAATAATGAGCGGCTCTGTCCCTGTTGAAAATAAGACTGGGCTATAAAAAAAAATATTTCCGGATTATCCGGGTCCAGCTCTGCACACTCTTCCAGCTTTTCTATTGCCTCATCATATTTTTGTTCCCGATAAAGCTCTTTACCCTGCTCTAAACAGCTAATTTTTGATATCAGCTCACCAGGTTCATTTTGAACAGGCTCTTCTCTATTCTGGGCAATGACAGAAATATTAAAAACTATAAATATTCCAATAATAAATATAATAAAAGGAATAACTGTTTTTTCTATTAATATGTGATTTTTCATTGTCATTCTCCTTTACCAGGTAATATAAAAGCTGCAAATCTAAAATATTATCCCGGTTGTTATTAATAAAATTGCCAGACCAAAGAACAGGATTGTCATCAGCAATTTCATTTTGCCAAAATTCTTTTTTGTTATTTCTGCCCACTGCTGGGAGCTTGTTCCCCAGTAGGTAAACAGAAATACAATTATCAAAGGCACTACAAACATTAGATTATAAACCAATAAATAGATAAGCGCATTAGCCCTTAATTCCGGAACATGACTTATAAAAATAAGTGTTGGCAAATAAATCTGTCCGGTGCAGGCAAGCTCCAGAATAGAGACTAAAAATCCGGTTACAGCAGCCATTATAACAAAATGTCTTGTTTTCACGTTTTTTCGTATTGTTGAGTGGATTAATTGTTTTATTTTAGGAGGCAGTTGTAAAGTGGCCTCTGAAGATTGACCGGTCTTTTTAAATTTAATATAATCCAACAGGCTGATTGTTCCTAATATAATACCTATACCTGCGGTGACGAAGCAGAATATTTTTCTTGCAAGAGGTAAAAAAGATAAGGTGGTTACTACTTTCAGTGCCCCTGTTCCAATAAGGAAATAAGTAAGAAATACTGCCAGTGTAAATATCCCCCCGACCCATAATAATTCTTTGCCCTGACGGTTTACCAGGGTCAAGTATGATATAAAAAATATGATAGTGGCAAAGGCACATGGGTTTATACCATCAATCAATCCGCTTACTGCTATAGCTCCGACACCGAATGATTGAAATCTTTCTACCAGACGGTCCTGAACTGAAGATTTGTCTTCCTGGACACGCTCCCAGGGAGGGGGAATTTCTTCATCTTTTATTTTCTCAATCGTGCCAATAATATTCTCATATGTGATTTCATCCCTTAGATAATAATCATCTCCAATATAAATAACCGGTACTAATAAACGGTCATATTCAGATACACCATACATTTCACCCAGCTGTTCGGCTATAGTAACACCTTCAGGTGAGGAAATATCAATCTTTTTTATCTCGATTTGGGGATACTCAAAAGAAATCTGATTGAGAAGTTGTTCTGCTCTTTCACAGTCATGACAGCCTGGCTCATAAAATTCAGCTACATATATTGATGGTATTTGTTGTTCTTCATTAACCTGACAAACTGCAGTAAAAGATATAGAGATTAAGAGAGTAACAACCAATACTAATGAAAGAAATAATGAAATATTTTGGGTAGTTTTCTGAGCCGGGTTTTTTATTTTCATTTTACAGAACCTCCTGAATATTAAAAAAGATTTTCCTGAACAAAATTCACTTGTGATTATATCTTATTTTTTTCTTACAATCAAGAAACAGGTAACGGGTTTAGAACTATAAATTATTAGAGATATCATATTATAAACCAAAAAAATTTTTCATTAAAAAATTTTATGTTATACTAATTAAGAAATAATCCTATTTTATAAATTGATTAATAAGTTTTTAATTCACTATTAACTATTTACGTCAGATATTGAAAGGAATAATTTGTGAAATTACCAGGTGTAAAAATAATAGATCGTTATATTATTACTCAAGTTATGAGCTTTTTTCTGGGTGTGGTAGCCCTTTTAACTATTCTGCTTATCATGGAAACAATGTTTGAATTAATGGAAATGCTTATCAATAAAAAAGTTCCCTTTTTTAATGTTCTGGAATTACTAATATATCGGCTTCCCGCTTTTCTTGTCTTAACTTTTCCAATTGCTTTATTAGGATCAAGTGAGCTGGCTATATCACAGATGTCAACAAATAATGAAATTGCCGCAATGCGTACCGGTGGAATAAGTTTTCGCCGTATAATGCAGCCTTTTTTAATTGCAGGAATTATTATAAGCATTTTATCTTTTTTAACCAATGACTATATCGTGCCGGAAGCTAATCATATATCTCAAAATATTATCAGAGAAATAGTCTTAAAGAAGGGGCCTCCCCAGATTCAGCGAAATGTATTTTTCAGGGATGCTGAAAACCGGTATTTCTATATAAACCGTCTTGACGAAGATACTATGATTATGCGGGAAATTATGGTTTACGAGATGACCAGGGAGAGATTCCCCAGGGTAATTACCGCTGTAGAGGGACAATGGGTTGAAGATACATGGGAATTAAAGAATGGAACAATCTATAATTATAATGAAAATGGGAAAATAACCTATGAAATGAGTTTCCAGGAAATGGAGATTAATGTAAAAGATGAATTGCAGAATTTCTTTAAAAATCAGCGGACCCCTCAAGAAATGACCAGCAGGGAATTGAAACAGCAAATACAAATATTATCTGATGCCGGTGTGGACACTAAAAATTTTGAAGTTGATTATCATGTAAAATTTTCCTATCCCCTTTCCGGATTAATATTTGCACTACTGGGAGTACCTTTGGGAACTCAAATGAAAAGGAGCACTAAGGCTACCGGTATTATTATCAGTATTGGATTGGTTTTTGTCTATTATGTTGTATATTCCCTCAGCCGTTCACTTGGGAGAGGTGGAATGATAGACCCTTTTATTGCCTCATGGCTGCCTAATGTACTTTTCCTTATTTTGGGTATTTTTCTGGTTTATCAGGCGGAAAAGACATAAAAGTGCTATCGGATATATAGTATGTAGTATCGAGTAAATGTTGAGTAAATGAATGTTTGCAAGGATGAATGATTGGAAGAATGCAACAATGGTAAAGAGAAAATCACACCAGAATAAATGATAGAAAGTTTTTAGATAAAAAAAGAAAGCGGGCAACAAAGTATAGAATTACAATGATTACCTCTTAATATTAATAAAGGGTAATCCTGTAATGACAAAAACCATATATAAGATTTAATGTTTACCATATAAAGGATATATAGGGATATTTTTAAAGTTTAAAGAATATAGGAAAAATAATTTAGCATTAATAAAAATTTTAATTTAATACAGGTATTATTAATATGGTTATGAAAAAGAAAGATAAAAATTTTCTAATATTTTTTTCTGCTGTATATCTGCTTTTCCTGACATCTTTTGTTTCTCCCTTTGCTTGTGTTGCTGATGCTCAGGATTTTTTTCTTGACGAAGACATCAGTGCTTATACCATCACCCGTTTTGAAGAAGGTTTTACTGAACATGAGGTAAGGATTGCCTGGCTTGCTTTTGGGGGAGCCGATGAATATAAGATATTCAGGAGCGTTAACCAGGGAGACTTTACTGAAATCAGAAACATTGATTATGAAGATGAGGGATTTCAGTTTTGGTGGATTGATGAAAATATTTTAGACGGGAATACTTATAGCTACTATGTCCAGGGATACTGGCAGAATGAATCTGTCGGAACTACTGATACAATGAATGTTGATTTCTGGTTACCATCCTGCCAGGCTGAATATCCTGTTAACAATGAGATAGTAATTGAAGATAATCCTGAGTTTAAATGGAGTTCAATCTCTATCACCACCTTCCCTTATAAAAATGCAATTTTTTCAGCTGAAGGGGAATTTATTCTATTCGATTTAACTGATGAGGAAGAAGTGCTTAGAGTTGAAGTGGAAGACTTTAATATTAGCAGCCTAAAATTGTTTTCAGAAGATGAGAGTTCAGACATTATTATTGAAGCTGATGCTGATTCTGAGATACAAATAACCCCTGAAAACGAAAGTGAAATGATTGAAGAAACTGAGAATGAAGCAGATGATAATAATATTAGTGACGATGAAAACAATGAAAATGCCGATGATAATAATGAAAGTAGTCCGCAACTGACAATCAAGCACAAATACCAATGGCAATTCAAGGTAACCGGTTATGATGATGAATACAGCCCTATTGCGGAATCTATAACCGGGGGATTTTTCAGTTTTCAGGAAAAATCTGAAGAGGATGAAATGGCTGAAGAAGAGGAAGATATTGTAGAAGGTGGACTAAATATTGATGCCGGTTCTATAAGCTATCAGATAATTGATGGAAAGGATGTAATAATAGCCAGAGAAGGGGTTGACTTAGCTTATCAGGATATAAGACTAAATGCCAATTTTATAGAGATCAGAGTAGATGATAATGAATTAATTGCCAAGGAGCAGGTCAATTTCCGAAAAGGGGAAGAAAGTTATTCCTCCTCTGCTCTAAATTATAATTGGGAAACTGAAAAAATTATTTTGGATGATATGTCAGGAGAGGCAACCGGGGATAAGATTAAGGGTAAGGTGTATTATCAGGGCGGAAGACTGGAAAACTTTGTAGAGACCGTTGAGATAGACAATGGCGTATTTACCACATGTGATTTAGAGGAACCTCATTGGCACATTGAAGCCGAACAGATTACTATTTATATTGATGATAAAATTATAGCCAAAAAAGTTTCCTGGTATGAGGGTAAAAGAAAATTATTTACCCTTCCCTCCTTTATGATTTTCCTGAGGGGAAAAAACCAATTCCCCTACTGGCCTGATATAGGACAAAGCAGCAGTGAAGGATGGTTTCTAAAAAACCAGTTTAACTATGTAAGGGACGCAGAATCATACGGAAGTGTTTATTTGGACTGGATGCAAAAAAAAGGTTTGGCGGCAGGTATAGAACACACCTTTGAATTAGGGGAAGAAAAAGTTGATGATGGTGAATTAGTTTTATACCTATATGGTTTGAAAAGAAAAGATGTTAAAACTTTTGACCTGGATGCAAAAATCAATTATTGGCAAAATTTTGAAAACAATTTTAAGCTAAGGGCAAATGTAACCTATGACGGAACAATTAATTATGGTGCTGACAATTCATCTCATAGCATAAAACCGGATTTTTATATTTATAAAAAATGGGATGACTCTCTATTAACTATTACCAGCAAGTATAATTTTAATAAGACTACTTCTACAAGCAGTTCAGGTAATATTAAATTATCTTATGATAATAAAATTACTGACAAACTTGATTCAAACCTCGATATTCTATATACATCCAACAGCCCGGCAAGTGGTGAGACTGACCATCAATTACGTCCCGAATGGGTATTAAAGTATAGCGGTAATGGCTATACCTTAAATCTGGTAACTGAAAAGCAGATTGATTTAAATGAAGGGCTCTTTAGCGGTGAAAATAGCCCAAATACTTTGGACAAATTACCTGAACTTACTTTTAAAAAACCCAGTACCAAGATAAAAGACACAGGTATAAGTTATAGTGTAGATGCTTCAATTGGCCGATACTATGAAGGAGCTACAGACCAGGATAATATCAGGGGAGAATATATTATTAATCTTAACAGGCCTTTTAAAATCAATGATAATATCAGTCTAAATGCCTCCGGACTATACCGGCAGGATGTCTATTTGACCGGGGAAGCCCGTTATCAGCTGGGAGGTAAATTGGATTTAAAGGTCGGATATCGCCCGGAATTTTATGGAACTTTTTCATATAGCTATTATATGTCTGAGGGTCCCACCCCGTTTAATTTTGACACATTGAGCGAATTATCTGAATCTGCAAGTGCCAGGATTACTTTAATTCCACATAGTGATTTACAGATAAACCTGTCTACTAATTATAATTTTGTAACTGAATCTTTTGGTAACTTAGGCATCAGGGCACAATGGAAACCTAAAGATGATTATGATATTTATCTAAGCACTTATTACGACTTAAACAATATGGAATGGAATAAAAGAGTTGATACAAGAATGTCACTCAAGCTTAGTGATGAATGGAAATTAAGCTACAGCGGGTCAGTATATTTTGATGATTTTGATATTAGAAACAGTGTAATAAGTGTGGTAAGAGATTTACATTGCCGTGAAATCAGTATCAACTACCGTCAGTCTACAAAATCTATCTGGCTTGATTTTTCAATAAATGCTTTCCCAACAGAATCAATCACCATCGGCGGATAATTGTCACGGGGACGGTTCTTTTGACAATAATCTAACAGTCTCCCTATTGATACCTGTTGCTTCTGCAATTACCCGCTTTGAAAAATTAAAGTCTTTAGCAATATTTTTTATTAGATTATTTCTTTGATTGATATATTTTTTTACTTTTAAATCTTTTTTATTGATATTATTGTCTTTTAAAAACTTTTCTATATATTGAAATAGATCTCTTTTGCTGGCTCCATTATTTAAACTTGTATCTAAAAATTTTCCTTTTTCAGGTTGGTCACTAAAATTTTTAAATATTTCAATTGATTTTTTTCTGTCCTGTGAAAAAATATCTAAAACTTCTCCTGTTTCCGGCAAATTGGAATTAACAAAAGAAATATATTCTCTATAACTACTCCAGGTATAGTCTTCTTTATATGAAATATTTGCTTTTTCAGGATTGTTATGAACATATCTGATTACTGAAAGTAAATATGAATCATTTTTGATTATCTCACTTCTAAAGCGATCTTGAAAAACATGTCCTATCCTTTCATATTTCGCATTAAAATAAAATGCATAACTCGTGGTTATTCTTTTCATAAATTTAGAAATTGATTCTTTTAATTCTTTAACTACAAGATGAGCATGATTATTCATAATACAAAAGGCATAAATTTTAAATAGACCTTCATTTCGCTTCTGTAAGATTGTTTTAACAAACTTCCTTTTATCCTGATCATCGATAAATATGTCTTGTTTTGCATTTCCCCTAACCATGATGTGATATATACCAATATCATTATACTTTCTTGGTAATCTAGGCATATTTTATATCCTTCTTGCCTAATGAGCGATATCTTATATTTTATTCAATAATCATAATATTCAATTGTAATATTGTCAAGAGAACCGTCCCTATGACATTTTTATGGTGTAGACAGTATTGTTGTTACTCTATAAATATCATAATCCAGGCCGTTGGTAGAATCTCCCAGCTCATCTTCAACACTATTACTTGATGGTATAATACTGGTATTTATTGTTAGATCTAAAGCCGGACCCATTTCTAAATAGTCATATGTGTCGTTGTCTGTATCAGTGGTAATTACATTCATAAATATTTTTTCAGGGTTCCCTAACTCTGCCAGAGTGACAGTAACCTGAAAATAATTATCCCCTTCTTGTGCTGAGCCGGATAAAATTCGTTCAGTACCGCCTACCTCTCCAAATCTGAATCCAAATATATCCAATCTTGTATAATAAAATCCATCATCCCAATTATTTAAATCCTTATCCGGTGGAAATGCAGCATCTTCATTTGTATCAAAGACAATATAGTACTTGCCATCAGTAGTATTGATTTGACCATCGTTATTAATTTCAACTTTTACAGTCAACTGCTTCTCTCCAGTACCTCCCCCTCCATTAGGATCATCAGGCCAGCGGGCACAACCACTTATCAGTAAAGCAATAGTACATAGGAATATACAATACAGTAATAATTTTTTCTTATAATTTTTTATCAGCATAACAATCCCCCGTCATAATTATTTGTATTAATCTAAAATCATCTTACTCCTGACATTTCCGGTTACTTCAAGTCGGTCATCGCTGATATGAAAAACTGCCCTGTCTCCGGAAATTTCTCTATCATTTTCAACTTCTTCAATCTTTACCTGTCCGATCAGAGTTATTATGTCATCAGCGTCATTATAAATCGCTTCCTGGGCAATAATAGTATAATCTTTTTTTGTAATCAACACTTCTCCAGTGGCATTCATATTTTTTGTATCTGTAAAAATCTCCAGTTTTTGACATACCCAGGTAAGGTTATCCGGTTCTCCGGCATCATCTTCTCTCTCCTGAGTCAGTTCTACCTGATTTTCAAAAATATACCGTTTATCATTAAGAAATGCCTCTAACTCTTCACCGATAATAGTTATATCATCTTTGATTAATTTGATATTTCCTGATATTTGGCCAATTTTGGTATCTACATCAAAGGAAGCTTGTTCAGCAGTAAGAGTGGTGTCTTCCTGGATTATTAACACATTACCCACAAAGACCATCTGATCATTTTCCTTATCATAATTTACCTGATCTGCAGTAAGTTCTACAGTTGATTCTTGCTCACCATTAGTTTCCTGGTCAGAAATCTGTTCCTGTTCCTGGGCAAATATGGGAATTGATAAAATCATTATCATTAATGCGAAAAAAAACAATGTAAATATTTCTATATTTATTCTTCTCTTCATCTTCTTATTCCCGTCCTCCTTTTTTTTATGGGAAGTTCCAGCATCAGCATTTGAAATTAATCTGATAAAATTTTAAATGCTGATAATTGAACCAATGTCTTCCATTTTAATAAAACTTAAATAATCATAATTTCATAACCACTGTCACCCTCTTAAACATCTCAATTTGAGTCATTTCTATATTGGAGGAAAGACCTCCGGCAATAATATAATGATCATCAACCTGCATTTCTACTATATCTTCACTGAAAATCTTCTCTGCCTCTGATTGCCAGAGAATTTTTTCTCCTTTTAATGAGTCGCCATTTGAGTTTGATATTACAACATCACCTTTCAACTCCATATCCTTTGTTTGCATATCTGCCACGCAACTGTTTGCCGAAATTGTTAACTCCGGCTCCTCATCTTTATAAATAATCATTTCTTTTATATTTTCAAAAACAGTGGTATTTCTATCTTCACCTATAGTAATACTATCTGCTTCTATGAGCCATTCCTTTTTTTCATCCTTAATACCAATAACCTGTCCCTGTTTCATACTGACAGGCGGCTCATCAACAATAACATCCTCAATCGCCTGCTCCAGGGCCTCATCAGATGATAATTTTTCTCCGGGCTCTTGTTTTCGGCTGTTAAGGTACAATACCAGAACTACACCGGCAATTATCAAAAAAATAAATATTAAGAGTGCTTTTCTATTATTCTTCATTATATCTTTTTATGATTTTTGGGAAAAACCTTTCCCCAATATCATTACATTCCTTTATCTTTTGTGTATAAATATGATTTTATCATACATTTTGAGAAGCTTAAAATAAATAGTTAGAATCAATTTAATTTATAATTATAAAACAAACATGCTTAATAACACAAATAGCTACCGTAATATTTACTGTTGAATTTTTCCTTTATTTCCAATAAGTAATAATAAAATTATGATTCTTTTATTAATATGCCAATTACTAACTTTAAGTAATTGCAATGTTTGTATTTTATCACTATTTAGACCTTTTTTACACACTTAAACAATCCCAGATTACAAATTTTGAATCATTCTTAAATATTCCTTTTTAATTAAGATAAAAAGATTCCCTGTTCCTATTACTTCAAATACTTAAACCTTATTCTTGAAAATTTTTGAAAAGCTTATAAAAAAATATCATGGGATCAGTTCTCAACAGGCTGAACCCATCCACACGACTCGAAATTAGCACAAATAAAGAAATATTTAAAATAATAAACTATAATAAATTGGATAGTTTTATATTTTGTAATATTTTTCCAAATATAGCAATGTTGGCATAATTTTTTTATTGTATGTTTTATAAAATTATCTTATAATATTAAAAAAATAATGTAAACAAGTAAAGGTAAGGGCAAATAAATGAAAAAGAAACAAATGTCAAAATTGTTATTAGTAGTTTTTGTTCTTTCATTTTTATCTATCTTTCTAACTGGTTGTATAGTTTTGATACCTGGCAGTCCAATTGTTGAAATTAATATTACCAATGATAGCTGGACATATGATATTTATGTTGATGGCAATTATCTTGGCAGAACTGACAATTCGGGTAAAATCACTCTTTCAAATATTACTACCGGGTACCATCATTTTGAAGCTTTCGAATCACCATCTTTATTAGGTCGTTATGGAGATAAATGGCAAACTATAACTGATGGTTATAATAGAGTGAATATTGTTACCAATTAATATTTTTTGTGAAAATATTTGAAGCATAAAATACTTACATCAAATATTTTTATTCTTTGCCAAACCTTTAAGAAGGACTTTAGGAAGGGAGGGATGTTTGTAATAATATTATTTTATATTCTTTTTTTCTGTTTATTACTAATTGCAATCATTAATTAAAACTGTACAAATATTATTTTGTTAAAATTGTGTTTTTAGTATTTTTTTAATATACTAGTTTAGTTTTATAGTAGCATATTATCAAAAACAAATAAAGTTTCATTAAAAGAAAGAGGTATGAAGAAATGAAGAAAAATATTGTTTTATTTGCAATAATGCTGAGTATTTTAGTAATATTAACAGGTTGTGCTCCTACTCCTGTTGTTCCTCCTAACACTCAACCTACAACTTATACTATAAAAGTTATTTCGGCTTGTGGAGACTGTTATGGTAATGTATACGTAAACGGTGTCCCCACTGGAGCATACCTTATACCTTGGGGAGCAGCTAATATCAGTGGTGTTCCCTCTGGAGCTGCTATAAGATTAGAGGATGAATGGGGTTATGTTAGTCATACAGAATATTTTAATCCAATGTTTGGAACAAACGTCGTTTTTGATAGATTTTTTTAATTAATTCCAAATAATTTGTTAATAATCCAAAACTGTTATAATTTTTTATATTAATTCAAATAATTTAAATAAAAAGAGTATCTGTTTAATCAAACCAGATACTCTTTTTATTTCACTATTCCAAATGGTCAATTTATGATAATATAATAAAAAAAACCAGGAATAAAAAATTATGTTAAAACTAATGAAAAATAAAAAATGTATGATTTTTATTTATATATTATTATTTCTACTGGTGCCGCTAAGTGCCTGCACAACATTTACAGTTCCCCCGAATCACACACAGGG
>JAQVMU010000045.1 GCA_028703475.1 Atribacterota bacterium
AAGGTTTTAAAACTTAAAAGAAATATTAAAAATTATACCAATTATTTAGTAATTATCAAATATTTTTATCAGAAGCAAGTAGATGGTAAGATTCAGGCTGTCGACCAAGAATAGCATCAGTATAAGGCACAATTATTTTGTCATTAGCCAGATTAATAGAAAGTTTGGACATGCTTGCCATTTCCGAATTTTCAAGACACCCTGCAATGATTTGTCCCGATGGGTCGGTGATAATGCTGTGTCCATTATAATTCTTCCCAATACTGTTTGGGCATAAAATAAAAATCTTATTTTCTGCACTTCTTGCCCTGCAAATTTTTAAATGCTCATCGATAGAGAATTGACACGGCCAGATAATAATTTGTGCACCTTTTAAGGTTAGTATCCTGGCAATTTCGGGTAAATAACCCTCATAATCCAACATCAAGCCAATTCTACCAAGCTTTGTATTATGGACTTGAAAGTCATCTTCACCTGTATTAATTTTACTTATCTCATCGAATTCAAGATGTGTTTTCCTGTATTTTCCAATAATTTCTCCTGATTCGATAAGAAAAATTGTTTTATATCTTTTGCTGTCTTCCTGTTCACTCAAGACAATAGAACAAATAGCTGTTTTGTCTTTTGTCAGCTTTTTTAATAAATTTATAATAGAATGACTTTTTTGTTCAGAAATATAATTATTCTGGGAAAATGAAAATAAATTTACTTCCTGTGTTTCGAGGGTTTGAAAGAAATACTCTATTTTTTTCAGGTAATCATATGAATTCATTGTATCTTCTGTTTGAATGACTGTAGCAAAGGGGTATTTTACTATTTTCTCAGCCTTTTTAGTTTCATCTTTTTGAAAAGTCAAGTTAGAGGATGGCAAAGTAAGTATTTTATAATTTTTCGGCCTCCTATGCTCAAAAACATCTATTGTATTTGCTAATTTTTTATCATGAGATTTGCTGAGATCTATATCCTTTATTAAAATTTCTTCCAGGTTAGATGAAGCCATTGCTACAGTCTTTCCTTCGGGTGAGAAGAAGGAACTTTTTCCGCAATATTGAATTGATTTTTCTTCGATTCCGACCTTGTTGGCTGCAACAATCCAGACCTTGTTTTCCATAGCCCGGGTTGGCAGCATATAATCAACTTGAGGGTTAGACCATAATTTTTTTTCCAGACCATTGGTAACTAAATTAGTGAGATCCAGCAATAGTTCTGCTCCCTGCAGTGCCAGACAGCGTGCTATCTCCGGGAGACGTCCATCTGCGCAAATAAATATACCAATTTTACCAATTTTAGTATTAAAAACAGGATATTGATTACCACTCTGGAACCAAATATTATCAAAATGCCACAGGAAAGCTTTTCTAGTACGACCTACTTCTTCTCCCTTATCATCAATCAGAAAAGCTGAATTATACAGTATATTTTTTTCTTTTACATATTCCGGAAGTCCAACCGTAATAAAAATCTGGTATTTCCGGGCATAATTTTTGATTTCTGACAAAAATTGTACGGTTATATCAGAAAGAGTTTTGTAATTATCAATTATCTGTGGAGATAAAAAATAACAGGGATATGTACATTCCGGAAGAACTATCAAATCTGGTTTTGATTTTGCCGCCTTTTCTATTAATTGGAATATTTTTTCCCTATTTTCGGAATGCCTTGCATAAGACTTAGCTTCTATTTGAAGGCAGGCAATACGGATATTATTTTTTTTCATAGTACTCTCCTAAATATTAATGATTTTTGATAACCAGACCACAGAATTCATACAGTTATCTTATAGGTCTATTATAATCGGATAAACAGTGATGGTAAAATAGTCAATTATTATAATTATAACGTATTAATTGATTGTAGTTTTAAAAATAGATAAAAAATGGTAAGATTAATAAATAAAAAATTTAGGACAACAACAATGAATTTATTCCATGAACAGGAAAAGAAAAAGGAAAAATCAGCTCCCCTGGCAGATAGGATGAGGCCAAAAAGTCTTGATGGCTTTGTCGGGCAAGAAAAGATAATCGGCAAAGAAAAACCATTAAGAATAACTATTGAAAAAGACAGGTTACAATCAATTATCCTTTGGGGTCCGCCTGGTTCCGGGAAGACCACCCTTGCGATGATTATTGCCCAGATGACTAAAAGTCATTTTGTGCAATTCAGCGCTGTAACATCAGGTATTCCTGATCTAAAAAAGATGATTACAGATATTCATCAACGTTGGACTTATTATCAGCAAAAGACTATTCTCTTTGTGGATGAAATTCACCGATTCAATAAAACCCAACAAAATGCTTTTTTACCTTATGTAGAGGATGGAAGTATAATATTGATCGGTGCCACAACAGAAAATCCTTCCTTTGAAGTAATTTCACCACTATTGTCCCGCTCACATGTTTATGTTTTAGAATCCTTATCTGATGAAAATCTTTATAAAATTATAAAAAGGGCTTTGCAGGACAAAGAAAACGGATTGGGAAATTTACTGATAGAAATTGATGATGAAGTTATTAATTTTATTATACGCTTGTCTTATGGGGATGGTCGTATCGCTTTAAATATACTGGAATTTGCTGCTACTGCAAATTCTCCTGATGCGGGAGGAATTATAAGAATTAATAAAAAAATGATTCAGGAGATTGTACAAAAAAGCAGCCTGCGTTATGATAAGACCGGAGAAGAACACTATAATATTATTTCTGCTTTACATAAAAGCATGCGTGATTCTGATCCGGATGCTGCATTATATTGGGTAACACGCATGATAGAATCCGGTGAAAATCCTCTATATATTGCAAGAAGACTTATCAGGTTTGCCTCAGAGGATGTGGGTAATGCCGACCCCTCAGCTTTGGCTGTTGCTGTTTCAGCAATGCAGGCAGTCCATTTTTTAGGTATGCCTGAAGGGGATCTTGCACTTATTCAGGCTGCAACATATCTATCCACTGCACCAAAAAGCAATGCATTATATAAAGGAAGACAAATAGCCGGTAAAGACATAAAAACATATGGTCATTTACCTGTACCATTGGTAATCCGTAATGCACCGACAAGAATGATGAAAGAAATGAATTATGGCAAGGGTTATCAATATGCTCATGATTTTCAGGATGCTATTGTCAAACAACAGCATCTTCCCGATAAACTTAAAGATAGAAGATATTATTTTCCAACTGACCGGGGTTATGAAAAAGAAATAAAGAAAAACATATTATTAATTAATAAATACAAAAAGGATAATACTGAAAAGAATAATCAATTCAGCTAAAATAGAAGGAGAGATTATTGTGGAAATTAAAATCATACTTTGTCATGGACTTGAAAAAAAATATAAGAATTATAATAAAGAACAGGGAATACTGTTAGATTTAGAAAGGCCGGTTAGTATCAAATACATTATCAAGAAGAATTTTTCTAAAGATATACAAGAGACAGCCGGTATAATATTAGCTAATAAAAAAATTGTTGATATTAATTATCAAACCAAAGACGGAGATGTTATAGAAATATTTCCTTTAATAGGAGGAGGTTAAAATTAATATTTTCGTTGAAATTTTTAGAAAAGGAAAAATAAATGACAAAACAAGATAAAATTAGAATAGGGATTTTATTTGGTGGGAAATCAGGTGAACATGAAGTCTCTTTTTGCTCTGCTTCTTCTATAATTGAGGCAATAGATAGAGAAAAATATGAAATTATACCAATAGGAATTACCAAAGATGGCTGCTGGTTGTCATCTCAGGAAAGCATAATTGCTTTGCGGACTGGCAAAATTGAAGGAAAAAG
The DNA here is from genome assembly GCA_028703475.1 of Atribacterota bacterium. Classification (NCBI taxonomy): domain Bacteria; kingdom Pseudomonadati; phylum Atribacterota; species Atribacterota bacterium. The sequence continues at coordinate 3,787 of JAQVMU010000045.1, forward strand.
CAGAGTTGCCTGGAAATCGGGGTCAGGTAATCATCAATTGATAGTAATAAACAAAGAAATGGGCAATATTAATTATTCCACTATTAAAAAATTGGATGTCATTTTTCCAGTCTTGCATGGTCCTTTTGGAGAGGATGGTACAGTTCAGGGATTGTTAGAGTTAATTAATATTCCCTATGTAGGAGCAGGTGTATCTACTTCTTCGCTGGCAATGGATAAGGATTTAATGAAAAAAATGTTTCAGCAGAGCAATCTTCCCCAAACTAAATGGATTACCATAAAAAGGAGAGAATGGAGCTCAAAAAAAAATAAGATATTAAATAAGATAAATAATGAACTTACTTATCCCCTGTTTGTAAAACCTACTAATCTTGGTTCAAGTGTTGGTATAAATAAAGTAGAAAATGCATTAAAACTTGAGGAGGCAATAAATATTGCAGCTCTATATGACCGTAAAATTATTATTGAAGAAGGAATAGAAGATGCCATTGAGGTTGAATGTAGTGTGCTTGGAAATGATAAGCCGAATACCTCTGTAATTGGAGAGATTGTACCTGCCGGAGAATATTATGACTATCAATCCAAGTATATTGATAAAAGTACCAGGTTAATAATACCTGCCAGAGTGCCGGATAATATTACAAAAGATGTGCAAAAAATAGCAAAAAAAGCTTTTTTATCAATTGATGGCTCAGGTTTAGCCCGTGTTGATTTTTTTGTTCAAAAAATTGATAATACTTATAAGATTTTTCTTAATGAAATAAATACTATGCCCGGATTTACCCGTTTCAGCATGTATCCAAAATTATGGGAAAAAAGCGGAATCGGATTTTCTAAGTTGATTGACAGATTGATAGAGCTTGCCTTTGAAAGATTTCAAGACAAGATTTTAAATAGAACAGATTACCCGTCAATTCTACTGGAAAAAAAATTTTAAAAATATTTTAAAAATATTGTCTAAAAATTTTTAAATAGGGAATAATTATAGTAGAATAGTAAAAAAGTATATTGATAAATAAATAATTTTATTAATGCAACTATTTGCGTTTAATAAAGGTTGAAAAAGGCAAACTATTCGAAAGAATAGGGCGCAAAGTTATGGGCCTAAAGTCGAAAGACTATGGTCGCCAAACTGCCACCTTTTTTTATTTTGCCCAAACTTTGCCAGCTTTTTCTGCCTATAAACAGGAGAGTAGATAATATGAAAGTTTGGGATAAAGTAAAAAATATATCAAAAATAATAATAATCTTAAGTACAATCTTCTTATTAACATCTTGTAGTGGTGTTGTACCGGAAACAGACCTTCCTACATCAGAACAGGAAAATATCCTTACTGATAGTTTGACCCCTGAAATTGAAAGCAAGTCAGATTCTACTTCCGTATATTTAGAAGTCCCATATCAAAAATATGCCGGAACAAATTGGTGTTTACCTGCTACAGCATCAATGACTTTAAGTTATTTTGGCTTACCGATGACACAACAGGAATTGGCAAAAGAAATTATTAAACCTGACGGTTTGGGAGATATATATAAGATGGTTAAATTAGCCGAGAATTTAGGTTTTAATTCCTCGTTTACTGCATTAACCATAGAAGAGATCGAAGATTATTTATCAAACGATATTCCTATAATAGCAATTCAGGAATATAAAGATAATAATCCCCTTGCCCATGCCAGGGTTGTTATCGGCTTTGACGCTGACAAAAAAGAGATAATAAGCAATGATCCTACAATCGGAAAAGATTATACCATGTCGTATGAAGAATTTATGAATTTAAATCTAACTGCCAATTCAAAATATTGTATGTCAATTGTTATAACTCCAAATTATATATAAAGAAAAACAGCAAATGACCTTCGGAAAGGAGCTGTTTGAATATGGATATCACGAAAAGTAATTATGATTATTGTGAAGTATCAAAAGATCAGGGAAAATATTTGGTGCAATATGGTTACCAGTTTTACGGTGGGAGAATAATTTCTCCTCCAATTAAAATTGGTGAAAGAAGTTTCTCAACTGAAAAAAAAGCATTGCGTTATGCAAAAAAAATTTCAGACAGGGAATGTATCCGATTGAATAAATAAACAGATAATTTCTTTAAATTAAGAATATATAAAAATAACATAGAAATTTACAAGACTCTTTGATTAAAAAACGAAGAGTCTTTTTGTTTGTTATGACAGCTTTTTGAGATTGCCCCTCTTAATATATTGTGTTATGATTTATAATAAAAGTGTTATTATTATAAAGGTGAAAAATGTCTCATTTGGTAAGATTCAGTATTTCTCTGGAAGAAGACTTGCTGAAAAGGTTTGATTTTCACATTAATGAACAAAAATATAAAAACCGTTCTGAAGCCCTGAGGGATTTGATTAGAGAAGACCTGGTATCCAGAGAATGGCAAAAAAATGAAAAGGTTGCCGGCACTATAACTTTGGTATATGAGCATCACAAGAGAGGTTTAGTTCAAAGATTAACTGCATTACAACACGAATATCATAATATCATTATCTCTACTCAGCATATTCACTTAGATCATGATAATTGTCTTGAAGTGATTATTGTACAGGGGAAAGCACATGCCCTGAATCAGCTTGCCAACAAATTAAAAGCAGTTAAGGGTGTTAAGTTCGGTAATCTGGCCATGGCAACCCGTGGTAAAGAATTAATATAATTCTTACTTAAATAATAACCTTTGATAAAACAGGAGAAATTATGAATATCGGTATTTTAGGATTGCCTTTAACTGGCAAAACCACTTTATTTAATCTTTTAACCAGCCAGCATAAACAAACAGATTCTTTTACTTCACGAAAAACAAAAAATGTTGGTGTTGTAAAGGTGGCTGATGAGCGTGTTGATTATCTGAGTTCGATTTATCAACCAAAAAAAACTACCCATGCCACTATCGAAGTAATTGACATACCTGGTATTTCACCAGATTTTTCTGAAAAAGAGAAGCAGGATATTTTTAGTCAAATACAAAATATTGATGCTATTTTAATGGTTGTTCGAGTCTTTGATGATTCGTTGATTCCCGGGGATTCCAATCCGTTACATCAAATTGAGTCTTTGGTTTATGAAATACTCTTAAGGGATTTAGAAGTAATAGAAAATCGCATAAACCGACTTAATACAGCCAAAAGAAAGCTGACCAACCAGGAGGAATTGGAAAAGAAAGTCTTAGAAAAATGTTACCAGCATCTAAGTAATGATCAATTATTGATTACTCAAAACTTAACAGAGGAAGAGTTGCGAACAATAAGCGGGTTTAGTTTATTTACTTTAAAACCGATTATTGTGGCAATAAATCTTGATGAAAGTCAATTGAATAAAGATGAATTCCCAAACCAGGATAAATTTAACCAATTTATTCAGAATCATCAAATGGCAAGTATTCCTATATGCGGAAAACTGGAAATGGAAATAAATGAATTGGACCAGGAAGAAAGGAAGCTTTTTCTGGATGATTTAGGATTCAATGAAACAGGTATTGAACGGTTATCCCATGTTCTTTACCACCATCTTGGATTAATATCTTTTTTTACTGTGGGTAAAGATGAAGTCAGGGCATGGACAATTCACAAGGGTACAAAAGCAGTTAAAGCAGCAGGTAAAATCCATAGTGACATTGAGAGGGGTTTTATTCGGGCAGAGGTTGTCAGTTTTAGCGATTTTAAACAGTTAGGTACAATGCAAGCGGTAAAAGAAAAAGGTCTGTTAAAAGTAGAAGGAAAAGAAACTATTATTGAAGATGGTGATATTATTAATTTCAGATTTAATGTTTGACTCTTAAAAAACCATCTTTCTTATGAATAGGCTTCTATGATTTTAGATATTTCTGGAAGTTTCTCATAGTTTAATATATTAAACAGAATATAATAATAAGATAAAGGAGTTTTTAGGGTTATACACCCCAAATCAATAGAATGAATACAATAGACCAAGAGCAAGTAAAAAAAGTGGGTGAGCTGTTAAAAAGTTCAAGATATACTGTCTGCTTAACCGGGGCAGGAGTAAGTACTGCCTCCGGGATTCCCGATTTCCGTACACCTGGTAAGGGTTTATGGTCTAAGGTAAATCCGATAGAGGTTACCAGTATTCAGGCTTTTCGGGATAACCCTTCCCGCTTTTATAAATTCTATCGTCCCAGAATTGAGGAGTTACAAAGGGTTTCTCCTAATCCAGCCCATAAAGCCCTGGCTAAATTAGAAGATGCAGGATATTTGCAATTTCTAATAACCCAGAACATCGATAATTTACACCAGAGAGCGGGTTCTAAACATATTATGGAGATTCACGGTAACTTAAATCAAGCCATCTGTAATCGATGCGGGGAAAGAATATCCTCACAAGAATTAATTAAAAGGATTGATGAGAATAAAAATGGTATCCCCTATTGTCAGTGTGGTGGTGTTTTAAAACCTGATGTAGTATTATTCGGTGAAGCACTTTCCAATATTGAAGAAGCAATTGATGAGGCCAGTAAAGCAGAGTTATTTTTAGCGATAGGCTCTTCATTGCAGGTTTCTCCTGCAAACTTGTTGCCAGAGTATAGTATGGCAAAAAAAGGGAAACTGGTTATAATTAATTATATGCAAACCTACCTGGACAAGAAAGCTGCCATTGTTGTTAATCAAGATATAGGATTATTCTTAACTATTTTATGCCAACATTTAAATATATAATATTCTCTCGAATATTTTATATTTTCTGCCATAATTTACTTTAGTTTTATCATTTTCTATAAAAGCACTCTGTCTTTTCTGATGAAAAGCTAATGCAACAATAAATGTGCCAATATGTTATATTTGCTATGATAATAGATTTTTGATATTATGTTTAAATATTATTTAAATAATATTGATTAATAGTAATAAATTTTAAGGTTAAAATTATACCAGATAAATGGGATAGAAAGGCAAAAATATGCAAATTAATAATATAATAGAGGCAATTGGAAATACCCCCCTTCTAAGGTTAAATAAAATATCATCCGGAAATGTATTTGCAAAAGCTGAATTCTTAAATCCGGGTGGGAGTATCAAAGATCGTGTAGCAAAATATATTATTGAAGAAGCGGAAAAAGATCAGAAATTAAAACCAGGAATGACTATTATTGAGTCTACTTCCGGGAATACCGGTATAGGACTGACACTCATAGGAGTGCAAAAAGGCTATGAAGTTATTTGTGTTATGCCTGAAAATATGAGTGAAGAAAGAAGAAAGATTATCCAGGCTTTTGGCGGAAAAATAATTTCCACACCTGCAGAGGAGAGCTTAACAGGTTCTATTAAAAAAATGAAGGAAATTACCCAACAGGATCCGGAGAGATATTTTATTACTGACCAGTTCGTTAATCCCAAAAACCCTGAAACACACTATAAAATATTAGGTCCGGAAATATGGAGAGATACTAAAGGAGAAATTGATGTATTTGTTGCCGGAGTGGGAAGTGGAGGGACGCTGCAGGGAATGGGTAAGTTTTTAAAAGAAAAAAATCCTGCAATAAAGATTGTTGCAGTGGAACCAAAAAATAGTGCTGCTTTACTTGGGAAAGAACCGGGATTACATCAGATTCAGGGTATTGGTGATGGTTTTATTCCAGGAGTCCTTGATGTAAATATGGTTGATTATGTAATCACAGTGTCTGATGAAGAGGCTATAGACACTACAAGATTATTGTCAATTCAGGAAGGCTTATTAGTCGGGACTTCTTCAGGCGCGAATGTATTTACAGCTTTACATTTGGATAATGGGAGAAATCGGATAGTTACCGTTTTGCCTGATAGGGCAGAAAGGTATTTCAGTACTGCCCTGTTATAAAAAGTATATTAACAAAAAATGATAATATTTTCTTGTTGTAACAACATCCTAAATAATTAAATAATTTAAAAATACAATTTGTAAGCAGAAAATAATTTAATACTATTTTAATACTTTATTATAATTGTAAATTTTGATTTAAATGTAGCATGAATCATGCTGTTTTAGATTTTAAATCTTTAATTTGTTTAACTGAACTGTAACAACAGAACCTATTACCATCAATATACCCAATAGTTTTAATCCCCCAAGTTGTTCATTAAAAAATATATAAGAAACTATTACTGCTACTACAACTTCAACAGTGCTGATAATCCCGGCCTTCGAGGCCTCGATTCCTGTTGATAATCCTCCAATATAGAATAGATAGGCAAAGATAGTTGCAATAATACTGAGTGCGAGAGCATAAAGCCAGATAACCGGTCCATTCCCTTCCTGAAACAGGATTGCCGGTTGTGAGAATGGAAGGTAAAAAAGCAAACCGAATCCAAATGAATAAAATACAATAGTATAGGTGTGGCATTTATCAGCAATCGGTTTACTTAGAATAGTCAGGGAACCAAATGTCAGCCCTGCTGATAAACCCATAAATATCCCTGTAAAATTTAACTTGATACTTTCCCAGGAACCCCCGGTAACTGTTAAAAAACAACCAATTACACACAAAATAATTGCAATGATTTTATTGGTTGTGAATAATTCTTTAAAAAATATCCTGGCCATTATTGCAATGAAAACAGGTGCCGTATACATAAGTGTTACAGCTGTGGCAATTGAGGTTATTTTAATTGCAGTAAAATAGCTGATATTTAAAAGACATTGGCTTATTAATCCAATAGCAATTACATATTTTAATACATTGCAATTAATTTTTAATTTTGACCTGTCTGTAAAATACAGATATAAGAATAGTATGGTAAAAGAAAAGAACATTCTCCAGAAGATAATTGTAGAAAGAGGGAGCTGGGCTTCTAATAGTTTTTTAACAAAGAAGCCAGCAGTTCCCCAAAGACACCCGGCGATGGTAATCATAAGGTAGCCTTTTGTTTTTTTAAGCATAGCCAATTCCTTAATTTTAGTTGTTAGTCCTATCTGTAATCCATAACATAAAATTATAGAGTAAAACAAAGGCCAATTCAAAAGATATTTTTTTAAAACTCTTTTAATCTTGCTTTTAGTCAACTTGCAAAATAAATGATAATGTCTTACTATTTTGTTGAAATAACCAGTTTATTAAAAATACTATCGATTTATAATTGTTAAATGAATTCAATTTCAGAATATTAACAAAATTGTTTTTAAATGGTTTGATACAATGGATATTTTTCGAAAGGAGTAAGAAGTGAAGTATATTGATAGTCAATCCTGTAACCCCTATTTTAATTTAGCGCTGGAAGAACATATCCTGAAAAATAAAAATATTAAGGAAGATATTGTTTTTCTCTGGCAAAATACTCCGACTATTGTAGTAGGAAATAACCAGAATACTATAGAAGAAATTAATGTCCCATTTGTAAATGAAAAACAAATCAAAGTAGTGAGGAGGCTCTCAGGAGGAGGTGCAGTATATCAGGATTTAGGGAATTTGAATTTTACTTTTATAAAACGTAGAAGTAAACCTTCAGATACGGATATTAAAAAATTTGCCTTACCAGTTGTGGAGGCATTAAACAAATTAGGTGTTCCTGCTGAGTTAACCGGACGTAATGATATAAGTGTTGATAGTAAAAAAATTTCCGGGAATGCACAACGTCTTTTTAGAAACAAACTACTTCATCACGGGACTCTGCTTTTTGATACAGATTTAGAAATTATGGCAAAGGTATTACAGGTTGGAGTTGACAAAATTCAGTCAAAGGGAATTAAGTCAATACGCAGTCGTGTTACCAATATCAAGCCCTACTTTAACAGAAAAATTTCAATTGAAGAATTCCGGGAAGCTATTTTAGGTGAATTATTCCAGGGAGAAAAGTTTAATCAGTATTTTTTGAGTGAGAAAGATTTAGTGCAAATCAATAAATTGGTAGATACTAAGTATAGTACCTGGGAATGGAATTTTGGCTATTCTCCTCCTTATAGCATCAAGAATGCCCGTAGATTTCCCGCTGGTAAGGTGGAACTATTTATTGATGTAGAAAATGGTATAATAAAAAATTGTGAAATATTTGGAGATTTTTTGTCATTATCTGATATCTCTGAAATTGAAAAAGCATTGCAAAATAAGCGTTATGAATCGGAAACCATAGAGAGAACTCTATCCCAGTTCAATCTTAAATATTATTTCGGAGAAATAACATTACAGGAAATAATGACGGTGTTCTTTGGATAAACAATTATATCCAACCAAATGGAATGATGATTTTATATTTCACTGTGAATAACTGTACTCCTAAATTATTTATTATTCTTTGAAAAAATAGTTTGATTTAGGTATAATTGATAAGTTTATTAAAAAAATAAATAAATTTCTTCGAGCTGTTTGCTCTAAGGGTATAGCCTATGACAAACATCCATCAGGTTTATCAAGAAATTGTTGAGCCCCCCGTATTGGAAAGAAGAAAAAATATTATATCCTGTGCGGGAATACCGTACAGGATATATTTATATAAAGGAGTAATATGTTTCAGCCACTATTTAAGGTTATAACAATCGAAGAAAGCATAAAGATTTTCCGGGAATCTTTTGATTTTGATACTTTTTTTCAAAATCGTAAACAGAAAATCGAACTTAATCAAGCTTTTACAAGGGTGCTGGCAGAAGACATTGTTTCAAGGGAGAATATCCCTGGTTTTAATAGATCAACTATGGATGGGTATGCAGTTAAAGCCAGCGACACTTTTGGAGCAAGTGATAGCTTGCCAGCTTATCTTGATTTAATTGGTGAGATAAAAATGTCAGAAAAGCCTTCCTGTGTCTTGAAAAATGGTCAAGCTGTAAGAATATCAACTGGGGGGATGCTTCCAGAAGGAGCTAATTCGGTAGTTATGCTGGAATACACAGAAAATATTAGTTCCTCAATGATTGAAATAAGTCGCTCTGTAGCCCCCTGGGAAAATGTGTTACGGGAAGATGAAGATATTAAGAGTAATGAAAAAGTGTTAGAAAAGGGTTATTGTCTGAGACCGCAGGATATTGGCCTGTTGGCAGCATTGGGATGGGAGAGTATAAATGTATTTAAAAAACCAAAAATTGCAATTATTTCCACCGGTGATGAAATTGTTCCCATAAATCAAAAGCCTGAACCCGGACAGGTGCGCAATATTAATACTTTTATGCTGGGGGCAGCAATTAATCAACTTGGATGTATTCCCCACTATGCTGGTATTGTTAAAGATAATGAAAAAGTATTAACAAATGAACTTCAGAGTTTTAAGGAGAATCCTGAAATTGATTTAGTCCTGATTTCAGGGGGTAGCTCTGTTGGAGTAAGGGATTATACTTTGAAAGTATTGGATAGTTTGGGTTCACCAGGTGTTTTAGTACATGGCCTGGCTTTAAAACCAGGTAAGCCAACAATTATTTCTTTGAATGATGGGAAATTATTTATAGGTTTACCCGGTCACCCCGTTTCAGCTATGATGGTTTTTGAAAATGTGGTAAAAAAAATAATATATGAATTAAAGGGTGAGATTTTTCATTTTGAATATGAGAAGACAATTGATGCCTTGCTTGATAGTAATGTATTTTCAGATGCTGGCAGAGAAGAATATGTTAGGGTTGTTTTAAAAAATAGGCATGGCCAATTGTGGGCGATACCGGTTTTGGGCAAATCTGGCATGATTTCTTCTTTGGCTGCAGCTGATGGCTATATAACTATCAGGCTCAATCAGGAAGGTTTATATCAAGGGGAAAAGGTTACCGTTACCTTGTTCGAATGATATAGAATATACATATAAGATAAGGGGATAGTTATATAATTATGAAACGAAATATATATTTGAGTAAAATATCCTTAGAGGAAGCAAAGCAAAAACTTGAGAAAGCTATAAGCGAAGGATTAATTAAGTTGAATCCAAAAAA
>JAQVMU010000046.1 GCA_028703475.1 Atribacterota bacterium
ACACAGTAATTATCTTTTATATCAATAGCCGGAATAATCAGCATTACATATCTCTCCAAACTTTTTTAATAAACTTAATCCCTGAAGACTGCTCTTCTCAGGGTGAAATTGAACTCCAAATATATTTTCAATACAAACCGCAGATGCAAAATTATTCTCATAATATGTCTTTGTTAAAATAATATCTTCATTATCAGGAATACAATAGTAAGAATGTAAAAAATAAAAATAACTATTATTTTTTATATCCGAAAAAAGACTCCTGCTGCAATTATTAGCATCAGGAAAAAATTGAATTTGATTCCACCCTAAATGGGGAACACGCATTTTCTCAGGAAAGCGGACAACTTTTCCCGGGATTAAATCCAGTCCTTTATATAGTCCATTTTCTTCACTATAAGAAAACAATAGTTGCATTCCCAGGCAGATACCCAAAAAAGGCATTCCCTTCCCAACCATCTGTTTAATTACTACATCCAGCTTCTTATCTTTCAATACCTTAATTGCATCACAAAATGCACCTACCCCTGGTAATATAAGACCTCTGGCTTCTTTAATTACCTCAGGATTATTACTGATCTGCACCTTATAACCCAAATAATCCAGAGCATGCTGAACACTTTTAATATTGCCCATCTTATAATCTATAATAACAATCATCTTAACTCCTGATATTTATGCCAGCATACCTTTGCTGGAAGGGATATTGCCTTTTAATCTTCTTTCTATTTGAATTGCCTGGTCTAACGCCCTTGCAAAACCTTTAAAAATAGCTTCGATGATGTGATGAGTATTCTCCCCCTTCAGCAAATCAATATGCAGGGTAATTCCTGCCTCATATGCGAGTGAGAGAAAGAATTCTTTCCATACTTCCCCATCAATTTGACTGATCCTGCCTATTTTTTCAGGAGGAACATTATAAAAAAGCCTACCTCTTCCACTTAAATCGATTGTAATGCGAACCAGCGCTTCGTCCATTACCAGAAGATAGAATCCATAGCGTTTTATGCCAGACTTTTCTCCAAGTGCCTCCTTAATAGCTCTCCCCAGGCAGATTCCAAGGTCTTCCAGAGAATGATGGGCATCAACTTCAATATCACCATTTAATTTTAATTGAAGATCAAAAAATCCATGTTTACAGAACAATACCAACATGTGATTTAAGAAAGGTAATTCACTCTTAATATTACATCTTCCCTCACCATCCAGATTAATATTCAAACTGATATCAGTCTCGACAGTTTTCCGACTAACTGTTCCTGTCCTTTTTCCCAAGGAAATCACTCTCCTTTTTAAATTTAATTAATTTTTATTATGAACCAGGCTAATAATCTGATTTACATTTTCTGCTAAAAAATCAACACCCTTATCAAGAAAGTTTTCTTTCTGAGCCTGGTAGCCGTCTCCGGCAAATTTATTATCTAAAATCAGTGAGAACAAGCACTGCTGTTTTTTACGCTGTTTATTAAAATTTTTTACAGTTAAAAGATCAGCCATGGTATCACCTATATATAACCCTGTCTTCGAGCTGGATGTATCTATCAGATATTCTAATCCTTCAGGTGAGGGTTTCTTTTGCTTATTATCCTGTGAAGTGATTATCATTTCCGGCTTAAGAAAACTTTCCCAGCCTATTTTGTTCAGGATATATCGGGTTTCTGCCTTATCTCTACCTGTTAATATTCCCATATTATAATTCTTCAATATCTGTGTTGCCTCAGGATTAATCAATATAGTTTCACTTTCAATGTTGCCATTGTTTTTTTTGATAAATTCCGGATAAAAATTATAAAACCGATAACAATATTTCTTTCCGGCATAGAACTCTTTAGCTATTTGGAATATCTTTTCCTTATGCCATAAAGAAAAGATTTCATCTGGATCTGAAGCATTCTCCTTTATCCACATGTGCAATTGAGACAATCCATCACCGGCAGATAAATTCTCACCAATAAATTCATCAATCGTTGGGGGGCTATCTTTTAGTTTTTCTAATGTGTTCAGTTTAGACTGTTTCATTTTCCAGAGATAATACAAAATAACTGCAGCAGTCAATTCCCAATCATCATTAAATCCTCCTACCAGCTTGAAACTGTTGATTATCTGCCTGTCAACAAGTTTTTCTTTACCAGCTATCCTGATAATATGAGTAAAATAATACTGAACAGTATCAATTACTGATTGATGATAAGAAGCAGAGACATTGACCAGTACACCATCTATGTCAAATATAATCACATCAATATTGTCCAGAATAGGAAATTTGTCTTTTTTTACTAAAATATTTTGTTTCAGTAAATAGTCTCCAATCAATTGCAATCTCCATAATTTTATTATTATTTTCTTATTCTTAATGCATTAGCATGGGCTGGCAATCCTTCCAAATCAGCAAAACGGGCGATCTTTTCTTTATCATGCAACAATTTATCTCTATTGCAGCATACAATACTGCTTCTTTTTAAAAAATCATGAACCGACAATACGGAAAACTGTCTGGCACTTCCCATAGTAGGCAAAATATGATTTGGTCCTGCCCAGTAATCACCCAGCGGTTCCGGTGAATATGGTCCTAAAAAGACAGCACCAAAATTCTTTATTTCCCCAAGATAAGACCAGGGGTTGTCAATCTGTAATTCTAAATGTTCTGGAGCAAATTTATTTATTAATTCTATAACTAACTTATTATTTTCCGCCAAAATGATTCTGCCATTTTCTCTTAATGCACAGGCAATTATATCTTTACGCTGACAATGTTTGAGTTGCCGGGATATTCCCTTTTCAACCTCCAGGGCAATTTGTTTAGATGTTGTAATCAAGACAGCTCTGGCATTTTTATCATGCTCAGCCTGGGAAAATAAGTCCGCTATAATGTAATCTATATTTGCACCCTCTTCTGCCCATATTAAAATCTCACTTGGTCCGGCTAACATATCGATATCTACCTGCCCGAAAACATGTTTCTTTGCCAGTGTTACATATATATTTCCGGGACCGACAACCTTGTCTACCGGTTTAATGGTTTCAGTTCCATACGCCAGAGCAGCAATAGCCTGGGCTCCACCAATTTTATATATTTCAGAGATACCAAGTTCTTGAGCAGCCATTAATAAATATGGAGACATTTTCGATCTGTTTCCCAGTGGTGTGACCACACATACCTCTTTTACTCCGGCAACAAGGGCAGGAACCGCTCCCATAATCAATGAGGAAGGATATTCTGCTGTACCTCCGGGAACATAAATTCCTACCCGCTGTAATGGTCTTATCAATTGACCTAAAATCATGCCCTCTTCCTGGTGAGAAATCCAGGATTTTTCAAGCTGATTCTTATGAAATGATTGAATTCTATCTATAGATTCTTTAATAATACTAAGTAGCTGGCTTTCAACAAGAGATTTTGCTTCATTAAATTCACTATCGGTTACCGTAATCTCTGACAGCTTCAGATTGTTTTTATCAAATTTATGCGTTAATTCAAGAAGCCCCTGGTCTCTCGTATCTTTAACCTTATTGATTATTTCTCTAACTTTTTTCTCTATATCTTCAGTGAATACATCAGCACAGCTTCTTTTTATACTGTCATACACAGCAAATCTATTCTCTGTATTAAGGGTCTGGGTTTTAATTACTTTCATCTTACACACCAAATCTTTATTTTTAAATATTCTTATAACAATTTAATTGACCACTATCTTTCGTAAAGCCGTGACAACCTGGTGAACCTGCTTATGTTTAGTTTTGTAGCTTATTCGATTAGTAATTAACCGTGCACTAATCGTGGTAACCTCCTCAATAATCTTTAGATTATTTTGCTGAAGAGTTTTTCCGGTAGATACCAGGTCAACTATAGTATCAGCCAATCCTACCTGTGGGGCAAGCTCTATTGAACCATAAAGGTTAATAATCTCCCCATGAATCCCTTTTTGGATGCAGTAATTTCGACTAATATTAGGATACTTAGTGGCAATTTTTAAAGGCAGTCTTTGCTCGATTACCTTTTCTATCTCTTCTTTCAACCGGGAAGCAGCCATAACAATCCGGCATTTTCCCAGACCAAGATCCAGCAATTCGTATACATTTTTTCTTTCTTCTAACAGAATATCTTTTCCGGCAATCCCTATATCTGCAACTCCGCATTCTACATATGTAGGATTATCCTTAGGTTTGGTGATAATAAACCGAAAAGTCTCATCCTGATTATAAAAAACCAGTCTTCTATCTGTCTTTTCATCATAATCAATTACCCCAAAATAACCTGATTCTTTTAACATACCAATGATGGGTGAAAATAATCTGCCACTGGGTAAGGCAATTGTCATAATAAGATTTTTATTGGTCTTTTCCATAGTATACCTTTTCTTCCTGTTTTGTCTCTAAATCATATTTTATAATCTTCTCAAGGTCTTCTGACTGAATATCAATCAAATAACGAATTTTCTTTGTCAGGGCATAATTAATATTCTGTTCTCGGGAATTTTCAAAATCTAATTCCATTTCAACTATATTGCCCTGTTTTCTTAATTTTTCCGCCACCTGAAATGCTGATTGAATAAAATCTTTTTGATATCTTATAAAATATTTACGGCTATTTAAACTCTCCTTGCTTTTGCTGTTCTGTCTTCCTAATGCCCTTTCCAGTTTTTCTATACCAATTGCTGCTCCGGTTGAAGGGATATCTCTACCAAACTTTCGGCACAGGCTGTCATATCGGCCACCACCACATATCGGGGAACCCATATACCCTGTATAACCTTCAAAAACAATGCCGGTATAATAATCAAAATTTCTTATTATGCCCAGATCAATTATGATATATCTTTCAAAACCATATATCTTCAAATGCTGATAGACTTCCCTGACATCCTGTAAAGCTAATGCTGCTGTATGGTTGTCTCCTTTGATTACCTCTTCTACCTCCCCAAGAACTTCTTCGCCTCCCCTCCAATGGGGTAAATGCTGAATAATCTCTTTGTCACGATTGGACATGTCATAAAGCAACATTAATTTTTCCAGCAAAACAAAGTCTTTATTCATTATAGTTTTGCGTAATTCCTTTTTATGCTCTGATACTAATGGTAACTTATCCATAATTGAATTAAAAAAACGTGCACTTCCAATATCAATATAGAAATTTTTTAATCCTGCATTAATTAGAGCTTGAATAGTTGCTGCAATAACTTCGGCATCAGCCAGGCGATTATTCAAACCTAACAACTCTATTCCTGCCTGATGAAATTCCTGCTGATCATCCGTATTTCCATTTAACTTTCTAAAAACACTATTTAAATAATAATATTTATGTATATTTTTATCTTTCAGCTCAAGCTTGGTGGCCGCAATACGCGCAATAGGGGTAGTCATGTCTGGACGCAAAACAATTACTTCACCATCAGGATTTAGCAGTTTAAACATTCTTTCTTTTAATTCAGGTCCAACACCTTTCACCAGGAAATCATAATATTCCAATGTAGGCGTGTCTATTTCCTGGTAACCCCACTTTTCAAAAATTTCTTTTAATCTGTTCTCACAAATTCTTCGTTTCTCTGTATCAACCGGTAAAATATCTTGAAAACCTTTAATAACATTCATAATTTATACCAATTTTTTATTCTTTCTTATATTTGTTAAAAAGTAAATAGTATTTTTGTTGTTTAAATCTTTACCAAATTAAATTGTTAATAATCAAATAAACGAAAGTATAACATCTTTTATTACAAAGGTCAATAATAAAATAAAATTTTTTAAATATTAGCATAAATGGATTTGGGGAATCAGCATTATTATGCCGTTTATACTTTTATTACTGTAATGATTTTTATTTGTCCAGCTTATTCCGCGATTAATTTTTTTTGTTAAATATTTTACGAAAATGAAAACCGGTAATAGAATAGGTAATGGCTGCCGGGAACAACCTGGGGCGATGGAACAATGTCCAGAAAAATACTTTCCAGTAATATATCCTCCCTCTCTCTATAATACCCAAATACCAGATAGATTTTAAAAAGGCTACCAGATAAATCCAGCGAAAACGATTTGTCTTTGATTTAAAATGTTCAATATTGAGTGTTTTAAGGAGAGATAAAACTCGGTTATAATAATATCGTGGTGAATAGATGGTCTTCAATATAGTCTGATAACCTTTCAACAATTCATCATATTTCATTTTTGGGATAAAGTTAATGGAAAAATCAGTATTACTCCCACTTGGATATTTTAGGAAACGATTCTCCTTAACAAGACGATGATACAATTTTGTTCCTATTGGGGCATTTAACAAGCCCACCATAGCAGTAACTATACCGCTATTCTGAATAAAATTAATCATTTTTTCAAAAATATCCGGAGGATCGTGGTCAAACCCTACAATAAATCCACCTGTAACCTGCATGCCATATTCCTGTACTTTATGGATAGATTGAATCAGGTCCCGGTTTCTGTTTTGATTTTTATGGCATTCTTCAAGACTTTCTTCATGTGGTGTTTCAATACCAATAAATACAGAGTCAAAACCAGCTTCTGCCATCATTCTCATTATTTTATTTTCTTCTGCAATATTAATTGAAGCCTGGGTACCAAAGGAAAAACAGCTATTTTTTTCTTTATTCCATTTAATCATTGCTGGCAGAATTTTCTCTCTCAATTTTCTCTTATTGGCAATGAAATTATCATCTACAATAAACACTCCTTCCCTCCATCCCAATTGATACAGTTTATCCAGCTCTTTTAATAATTGTTCTTGTGATTTAGTTCTGATCTTATGGCCAAAAAGCAGAGTTACGTCACAAAAATCACAGTTAAAAGGACAACCTCGGGAATATTGAAGACACAATGAATTGTACTTGTGTAAATTATCAATTAACTCCCAGGCAGGAACTGGTGAATTTAACATATCCGCTTTTTTATCACTGGCATAAATCCTTTTCATGCTCCCGTTTTGCAGGTCATTCAGAAATTTGGGGAGAGTAACTTCTGCTTCATTTAAAACCAGATAATCTACATCTTTAAAATCTTGACTGGAAGCTGTAAAAAGAGGACCACCGGCAACAACAGAGGCACCTAACTCTTTACAGCGGTTGATAAGCTCTCTGGCTGATTTTCTCTGAATAGACATGGCTCCTATAAACACATAATCTGCCCATTTTATATCCTGATCTTGAAGCATATCACCAGCGGAAAGGTCTACTAATTTCTTTTCCCAATCTACCGGAAGTAAAGCAGCTACCGTCAGCAACCCCAGGGGTGGCAAACTTGCTTTTTTGGAAATAAACTTTAAAGCATAATTGTAACTCCAAAATGTTTCTGGATAAGTAGGATATACCATTAATATTTTCATATAGAAACATCCTCCTTTTTATTGATTGATAGGATGTTTAACAGGTTTGATATTCAGGGGTGGATTTTTTGGATTTTAATAAATTTTATTTTACAACATTATAACACTTTTTTATTTTTTCATCATTATACCGGCAGCAAAACGGCCAGTATGTCCTTTATCTTTTCTGCTTGAAAAAAAAGTATCTGAATTACAACAAGTGCAACTCCCGGCTATCTCAATATTTTCTTCCGGGATTTGACAATTTAACAGCTGTCTTTTGTTTGCTTCCCATAGATTGAAATATCCTTTTCCATCTTCGCTTATATTTTGAATCAAATATTCTACATTTTGAAAAGACTTCTTTGCTCTTTTGATAACCTCCGGACCAACCTGGTAACAGCAGGGACCAATTGACGGTCCGATAGCACACATAATATCCTGTGAACTGCTGCCAAAATAAGATCTCATGAGGTTAACTGTCTTTTGAGTAATTAAGTCGACAGTGCCTTTCCATCCGGCATGGACCAACCCAATAATCTTTTTTTTGTTATCATACAGAAATACAGGCACACAATCCGCTACAAAAATTAAAAGACAAATATCTGCATATTGTGTAATCATGGCGTCATTGTCTTTTATGGCTGTAGAAATATCAATTGAGCCACTGCTTTTTTTACTTTTATCTATTATTGCTACATGGTTTCCGTGTACCTGATTGGAAATAGTAAAATTGCTTATTGGTATGTCAAGGTAATTTGCCAGCTCAAGCCTGTTTTTTAATACATTATTCTCATCATCACCTACATGAAATGCCAGGTTTAAAGAATGGAATGGCGGTTGACTGCATCCCCCATGCCTGCTGGTGACAAAATGAAGCAAGTTATTTTGTTTTGATAAACCTCCAAATGTAAAAAGAGGCAAACTTTTTTCGGTATTTTTTTTAAAATAGATATTTAATTTAAAATTGTCAGTTGATTCATCCATATTTTTCTGCAAAAAAGGTATTTTTCTTTCTTAGATTTTATTTTTTTCTTTACCGTTCAGCCTGACATATTCTGTTAGCCAATTATGAATAGGTGAAAAATCTTTAAAGATTTTAAAAACAAATTTTAAAAGATTCCTGTTGTATAACTCCGGAGGAATTGGAATTTTTGTGCTCACAAGAAGTGAATTAAAACGGAGCAAATCTTTTCTACTGTCTTTAATTTTATATCCTTCCGGAACTTTCTTATAATATTCCTTGCTTACTTGATAATCAGGATTTTCTTTAATCTTTTCTATAATTGATAATAATTCTTCACCACTTTCAGGATTTGCTACTGCTGTACGATAACTAGTGATTATCTTTCTGGAAAATGTTTTTATACCCGCTGAAAGATAAAGTTCATCCGGACTCAATTCAAAATAATACCCAGGTGATACTTTTGCTTTTCGTACTCCATGCCAGAACCATATACCCAAATAAGCCCTATAGGGTTCTTCTTCACTTGCATATCTGGTATCCCGGTAAATTCGGCTTATAGAGCGATTCACTTTTGGATCAGCATTGATTCCGGGAGAAATTTTTTGGAGCATTTCCCCCATCTCAACAACAAAATCACCAGCCGGTTTTAATACCTTCCTGTTGTAATCCTTTTTACGAGCTAAAAACCATTCCCGGTTATTATTTTCCTTTAAATTTTTTAAAAAGAAAACAGCTTCCGCCGAAAATCCCTCAAATTTACTTTCTTTAGATGCCATCTCAACCCCCTGTTAAATTAATTGTGTATTTAAGATATATTATGGGAATTCTTTTCGATTTTTTTTATTTCCTTTATTAATAATCCTGCAAGAATGTTATGATTTTCTTCATCCAGGTGCACCCCGTCTATTGGACTTACCTTCACATTTGAGGAAATATCTAAAAAATGACAATGATTAACTATGGCAATTTTTTTATATTCTGAAATTAATCTTTTTGACTTTTTGCTGGCGTTCTGAAATGGGGAATCGGGTAAAACATTCTCTGAAATATGTGGATTAGATATAAGTAAAACCTCTGGTGCCATCCCTTTGGAGCCAAATTGAACATTTTTAATTAACCGAATCATTTTTTCCATATTCACAGCAATATCATGAACTGAACTCTTATAGTAATCCTTCAAATCATTGGTGCCTAAAAATAGAATAACTATATCCAAAGGACTATGTGTTTCCAGGCATGGAACTAAATAAATAATTCCATTTCTACCGGGGCGATTTGGGTCTTCTGAGGCTATCGTTCTCCCATTTAATCCTTCTTCGATAATCTGATATTCTTTTCCTAATTCAAGAGCCATAATTCCTGTCCAGCGTTCATCAGAATCATATCGTTTACCTAACCCGGGAATATATCCCCAGGTATTTGAATTTCCAAAACATAATATTCTTTTAAGCATTAGAACCAGAATATCCTTTTAACCCTAAATCATCAGCAATTTCCTGCATGCCTTTGATAGTATCATCGATTAATTCTGAGAGCTCTACTCCAAGCATTTCTGCCCCTTTTTGGATTATTTCCCTGTTCACACCAGCAGCGAAGCGTTTATCTTTCCATTTCTTTTTTACTGATTTTACCTTTACGTCCATTACACTTTTAGAAGGTCTTACCAGCGCCGTAGTTACAACTAAACCTGTCAATTCATCAATAGCATATAGTGTCTTCTCTAATAATGTTTCCGGTTTTACATCAGAACAAATTCCCCATCCGTGGCTTTCAACAGCGCGAATATAGTCAGCCGGCCAATTATTTTGTTCTAATATCTCACGACTTTTTGAGCAATGCTGCTCGGGATATCGTTCATAGTCCAAATCATGAACCAGACCAATAATACCCCATTTGTCCTCATCTTCATTCTTTTTTTTTGCCATATAACGCATTACGCCTTCTACGGCTAAAGCATGTTTGATAAGGCTATCTTCCTGATTATACTCTTTTAACAATTTTAACGCGTCTTCTCTGGTAGGATTATAAGTTTCTTTTTCCATAAATTCCTCCAAGTTTAAATAGTCTACTTTATCATTGCTATTCATTATAACACTAGAGAGTTAGAATTAAAAGCTACAATAATATTTGCTAATTTTAATCATCTTTCAGACTCCGAAAATCTCTGCCTCATACCGAATCTTTCTAATCTCACTTCTCAGGAAAAACCAGGTGATTACTGCAGAAAGGATATCTGCTATCGGATAAGATAACCATATACCCATTAAACCAAGCTGTGTAAACCGTGGTAAGGCAATAATCAAAGGTATAAATAGTAATACGCGGCGCAGCAAGGAAAAAACTATAGCCGGTGCTGCCTTGCCTAAAGCCTGAAACAGGGTAGCACCGGTCATTTGTATACTTAAAATCGGGATACTGAACAATAAAAGCCTCATTACCGGCATTCCTGCCTGAATAACTTCTAAATCAGTGGTAAAAATTCCAATTACCTTAGCCGGCCATATTATCATAAGCAGACAGATTGAGGTTGACATAATTAACAATACTTTTATAGTTAACTTTAATACCTCCAAAACCCTATCATATTGTCTGGCGCCATAATTATAACCGGCAATAGGTTGCATTCCCTGAACAACTCCAAACATCGGCATAAAGAGGAATCGTGTTATTTTTATAACAACACCCAAAATAATAATAGCCAGATCTCCACCATAAAAACGTAAGGATTGATTAACCAATAAAGTAGCGATACTGCCGGAAGACAAGCGCAAGAATGAAGGCAATCCAACCGTTATAATTTCCTTTATTATTTCTAAATTGGGCTTCAAATGTCTTAACTTTATCTTTAAAAAAGTATCTTTTTTATAAATATAATAAATTATGAATAAGAATGAACAGAACTGTGCAGTTATCGTTGCCAGGGCAGCTCCTTTAATGCCAAGATTGAAAACAAAGATATAGATAGGATCCAAAATTATATTAAGAATAGCTCCTATTAACATAGAAATCATAGCTGCTTTGGCATTACCCTCTGCACGTATTAAATTATTAGAAGATATTGCAAAAGAGAAAAATGGTAAACCCCACAGGATAACTACCACATAATCATGTGCATAAGGTAAAATAGTTTGAGTGGCTCCAAAAAAAATCAGAATTTGTTCGATAAATGATAAACCAATTGCCGAAACAGTGAACGCTAAAGTAATTACACAAAAAAATGAATTACCAACTACACATTTAGCACGATCAATTTTCCCTGCTCCCAGATTTCTGGAAACAGCAGAACCGGCACCCAGCCCGACTGTTTGTGCAATTGCAACAATTAGCATCTGCAGAGGGAAGGCAATTGCCAGGGCGCCTATTGCCAATGAACCTACTCCTCTTCCTACAAATATGGTATCTACTAGATTATAAAGTGCATTTGCTACCATGCCCACTACTGCTGGAAATGAAAGTCTTAAGAGCAGTTTATTTATTTTTTCTTGACCAAGACGAACTACATTTTGCTTAATTTACTTTTCCTCCCGGATTAACAGCAATAAATATGAAAAAATTAAAGGCAATTTAAAAGTATATCTAATAGAGAAGAAAAAGTAAAGTTATATAATAGTTTTACTATAATAAAAGAATCTATCATGCTGAATAAATTTAAAAAGAAGTAGCAGCAGTAAAAAAGTGTTTAAAGTCTCTTCTTCATGGCTATTCCAGAAGTTATTGTAACAGGAAACAGTAGGGGGAATTTTTGAAATACTATATTATATTTTTCTTTAATTACATTAAAAACTTTATCAATATTGTTCTTTTCTAATAGAGCCAGCACACAACCTCCAAATCCTCCTCCCATCATTCTTGCCCCAATAACTCCTTCACTGGCTTTCAAATAGTCAACAATAAAATCCAGTTCGGGGCAACTAACCTCATAGAGGTATTTAAGTCCATTATGAGAAGAATACAACAATTGACCTACCTGGCGGAATAATCCTTTTTCCAGGGCATTTACCATTTGCTGAACCCGTAAATTTTCCTCAGCGATGTAAACAACTCTTTTATAAACATTTGAGGAAAACCTGCCTTTAAAATGATTTATATCTTGTAATCCTATCTCACTCAATGATTTTAAATGCGGGTCAAGACAATTTTGTAATACCTTCAGTCCTTCTTCACATTCCTGTCGTCTTATATTGTATTTACTGTCTGCTAAACTATGAGAAATAGATGTATCAATGAGAACAAAAAGATACTCATCAAGGCATAAAGGAATATACTGATATTTCATTGTCCGTATGTCTAAAAATACAGCATTGTTTTCCTTACCCATAATAGAAATAAATTGATCCATTATTCCACATTTCACACCAACAAAATCATTTTCAGCTTCTTGTGCCAGGAAAGCCATTTTGATTGGTTGTAATTGGAGGTTAAATAATTCGTTAAGAGCAAATAGAAACACCACTTCTAAGGCAGCTGAGCTGGAAAGACCTGCCCCAACAGGTATGTCTCCGGTAACATATACATCCAGTCCGGGAAAATCTGTAAAATTTATTTCCTTCTGCAGTGTAAATAGGACTGCTTTCAGATATTTTACCCATCCGTCTTTCAAACATATTTTTTTTAATGGATATTTGTGAAAATGCATACCAGGAAATTCCTGCGAATATGCCCTCAGGCTATTGCAATTGTTTTTTCTAATCGCAAGATTGATATTGCGGTTAATTGTTGCCGGTAGAACATAGCCATTATTGTAATCAGTATGTTCCCCAATAATATTTATTCTTCCCGGTGCACTAAAGTGAATAAAGTCTTTTAAATCTTCAAATACTTCGCCTATTTTTTTTCCGTTCAATTTATACTCCTTAACTGTTCGGCAATTTCTTCAGGAGATGATGGATTGATAAATTGCCAGGTCATAGTTTCTACACTTGCCATCCACTTGATTTTATCTTTTTCCCTTAATGGTGGGCAAAACTCAACATGGAAGTGAAAATAGTTATATTTATCCTTCTCTGAAGGTGTTATAAATAAAGCCATCATATAAGGACAGGATCTTTCAAACAATTTATCATATTTTCTAGTCACAATTTTTAATGTTTCAGCAAATGATTTTTTTTCTGAATCATGCAAATCAACAATAGAGCCTATGTGACGTTTTGGCAAAATATGAATTTCATAAG
>JAQVMU010000047.1 GCA_028703475.1 Atribacterota bacterium
ATATTATAATATATTTTACTATTTTTTGATATTATATTGATAGTGATTTCTGGAAATATATTATTTTTTAAGCACGTTGAATGCCTGTTTTGCTATTTCTATAATTTTCAGAGAGCCAGTACAGATAGATGTAAGATAAAAAGCTGATAAATATCGGTAATGATGCGAAACGGTAAGCAAATAATAATCCAAATTTGTCAGCCAACCAACCATAGATAGATGGTGCTATAGTTGCGGAGACTCCCTCTATAAAAAATCCAAAGCCAAACAGTTTCCCCTGAATTTTAGTTGAACCTGACCGGGTTAACCATGTGTGTTGAGAAGGGAAATAAATACCTTCCATTAATCCAATACTGCCGATTAATAATCCTATAACGAATGGTATTCTGAAACATGTGAGAATATAAACTAATATTGAGGTAAAAAAGGTTGCCAAAATGGAATATTTAAGGGGATTTTGTTTATCAAGAAATTTACTTATCAAAAGACTCCCAGAAAACACACCAATAAAATAAATACTGACAATCCAGGCTGATACTCCCGGTTTTAATCCAACATAAGTAGTTGCATAGATTGGTAGAAATGATAAGAAGGGCTTAGTTCCTAAACACATAATTACTCTGCATAGAAAATAAATTACAAAAATATTACGTGAATTTAGTTTTTTTTCAATCTTCCCTGTCTCTTTTTTTGTTTCATTTTTAATCTTAAGATAGCTTATTCCCAAAAAGAAACCAGGTAAAGAAATAATGAGACAGGTAATTCGCCAGCCCCATATTTGAACTAACCAGCCAAATAACAGGCTGGTAATAATTAATCCAAATGTACCCGCTGCAGAGAATAGACTCAGGTCTCTTCCTTCTTCTCCAGGAAGTGCTCTCTCTCCTACCATTGCAGTGGCAAGTGGGTGGAATGTTGCGGTACCAATTGCCATTAATAAAAGAGCTGTGATAATTAAAGAAAGATTATTAACATAGATAACACTTCCCAGTAAAACTGACGCCAGAATGAATCCGGATGAGATAATCAAGTTTTTATGGTTATATCGATCAGCTAATGAACCAAACACTAAAGAGAATATAGAGCGAATTGCCTCATGAAAAGTTAAAATAAGGCCTGACTGAAAGTATGTGAAAGCAAATTCCTGTCGAAAAAAAGGCAATAGAAGAGGTATTATATAGTGGTAAGCATCATTATAAGCATGGCCTAAAGAGTTGAGTTTTAATTGAATATTATTTTGTTTTCTTAACATAGTAGTTTATTTCCCCTAAATTCATTAAACTATATCATACATCTAAATTAGAAAAAATCAAATTTTTAAGTTCAATTGTTGACAAATAGTAATGAATACTATATTGTAATAATTACATTATTCTGAATATAGCATTCATTATAAAATATTTATATTATAGAAATAAGTGATGTTAATGAAAGATACATATTATTATTGTAAGGAAAAACTAAATGAAAAAGGTTTGAGAATTACACCACAACGTTTAGGTATTTTTTGTTGCCTGGTTGATTCTAAAGCACATCCGTGCGCTGAAACGGTTTACCAGATAGTCAGAAAACAGTTTCCAAATATATCCTTTGATACAGTTAACAGGACAATGTTAAGCTTATATGATAAGGGTTTAATAAAAATGATAGAAAGTGGTTATGGCCCTAAGCGTTATGATGCTGATTTAAAACAGCATTATCATTTCCGGTGTTTAAAATGCAAAAAGATTATTGACTTTGAATCACCTGAATATGATAAAATAAAAATACCGGAAGATATAAATAATAAATTTAAGATATGTAACCAAAAAATTATTCTGGAAGGTATTTGTCCCGATTGTCTTGCACAAGATGAACACAAGCCGGTTAGTAAAGTGAAAAACAAATAACTAATTTACATAAGGAGGTTCGATATGGGTACAAAGGGCAGAGAAATCGTAGGAGTAAATGTTGATAAATTGATAGATGAGTTAAACAAAGCATTGGCAGACGAATGGCTTGCCTATTATCAATACTGGATCGGAGCAAAAGTAGCAAAAGGACCGATGAGAGGCGCAGTGGTGGCTGAGCTGGAAGAGCATGCCAATGAAGAGTTGGAGCATGCCGGTATGCTGGTAGAACGAATTCTACAATTAGGTGGTACTCCAATTTTAAGTCCGGAAGAATGGTATAAAGTAACTAACTGTGGGTATGAAACTCCAAGTGATCCAAATGTAAAAAAATTAATTAAACAAAATATTAAAGGCGAGCAATGTGCAATTGATGCTTATCAGAAGCTGATGAAAATGGTAAAAGACAAGGACCCAATAACCTATCAAATGGCTTTGAGTATATTGGAAGATGAAGTGGAACACGAAGAAGACCTGGAAGCCTTATCAGAAGATATGGGTTTGATGTAATCAAAATATTTGTTAAAAAACTGAAAAAACGTAAATTTTAAGTTTATACAGTATAGCTGAAACTGACGGAATTTTCATAAAAAATATTATAAGGAGTGTGTAAAAAATGGTTGAGAAACATGAAATTTATAAATGTAATATTTGTGGGAATATTGTAGAAGTACTTCATGGAGGTAAAGGTGAGCTGGTCTGCTGCGGTGAGCCTATGGAATTAATGGAAGAGCAGACTGCCGAACAGGCTAATGAAAAACACGTTCCGGTTGTTGAAGAAACCGAGAAGGGTGTCAAAGTAGTAGTTGGTTCCACCCTTCATCCCATGGAAGAAAAACATTATATAGAGTGGATACAGGTAATAACTGATAAAGGTTCCTGCAAAAAATTCCTCAAACCGGGAGATGCTCCGGAAGCTGAGTTTGAGGATGTCCAGGGATTACAAAAAGTTAGAGAATACTGCAATGTCCATAAATTGTGGAAATATGAAGAGTAATATCTCAATAAAACAGGCGGAAAAAAATTCCGCCTGTTTTATTTTAATCACATTTTTATTAATATTATTTCTTCTTATTTTTGCTCCTATGTTTGTATCCTCTCAGGAAACAATATGGAATGATGTACAGGTTTATAATAATATTTCCTATTTTGAAGATAGTAGTAAAAAAGAAATAGAATCTCTGCAAACAAATGCCCACCTATTAGATATATATCAACCGGAAGATTGCCAATCCTGTCCTGTTATTGTTTATATTCATGGCGGAACCTGGGTTCTTGGGGATAAAGGAGGACCAAGTTACAAAGCAAAAGCCTTTACTGATAATAATAATATTTATATTAGTATGAACTATAGACTTTCCCCGGACTATCTATTTCCTGCTCATGCCTATGATGTTGCACGATGTTTTGCCTGGGTAAAAAGAAATATTTATAAATATGGTGGAGACCCGGAAAAAATATTTCTACTGGGACACTCAGCAGGAGGGCATCTGGCAGCTCTTATTGCTTTAGATAAAACCTATCTTGCTGAATTTAATCTTCTTCCTTCAGATATTTCAGGAGTCATTGGATTGGATAGTGCCGCATATCATCTTCCATCTTTATTTACTGCTGAGCCGGAAAATCAATATCTGTTTTCCTGGGCTTTTGGAGACAATCTGCAAGATTGGGAAGATGCATCCCCGGTTAACTATGTAATAGAGGGCATAACACCCCCACCAATTTTATTATTAGTTGCAGGTGACCGTGGAGTATCAGAAACTGTCAACCAGAATTTTTATAAATTATTACAGTATTATGGGTATGATGCAAACATCTTTTACTTTTCCGATGAAGATCATGTTTCTATTGATTATGGTCTCGGTAAAGACGATGACCCAGTTTTCCCCATTCTGCTAAATTGGATAAATGGCTTATTAAAATAACATCAATAAAAATATTTTTTCTATTGATGTTATTACTGTATTTTAGTATAATTTATTCACCAATGAATCAGTTATCACTCAAAATAAAAAATTACAACAAACTATGTTTTTTCTATTTAGTAATTTAAAAAGATTCAGAAAGACATTATTTATGTTTTTAAAATATTATCTTACTACAAGTGTAAATTATATTGATTTGCATTTTTATATTAACCAAACATCCGCATCTACATCTATATTAATAAATAACTATAAAAATTACTTTATTTAATCTGTTAAACTTATTATTTTATTTTACTGTTAAATATAATTCAATTTAGAAAAGAGGTGAGAAAACACTAAAACTAAGAATTTATTGGTTTAAATAAAAAAAATGGAGTTTTGAAAGGAGTATTATATGTCTTTAGTTTTAAGAAGAATAAGTTTTGTTTTTTTTACAGCAGTATTGATATTATTTAGCTGCTTTACTTTTTCCTCTGCTCAACAGGATGCTGAATGTATTGATTGTTTAGGTTGTACTTCATTCCTGGTTGGTAAAGATGCATCATTAGATGGTTCAACCATGACTGTCCATCCCTGTGATTGTGGTACTTGTGATTTTACCTTTAGAACGGTTCCTGCTGCTGACCATGAGCCCGGAGATACCAGGAAAATTTACGCTATCTCTCAATATGAAACATGGGATCCTGAAGTTGGCTTAAAATGGGATGTGGTACTGGAAGAGAAATTCACAGGTGTAGAGATACCTCAACCGCCTCACACTTATGCTTACATTCATGGCATGTTTGGTTATATTAATGAACATCAGCTGGCTATGGGAGAATCAACAGTAGGCTGTCACAGAGAAATGCAAAGCCCCAATGCTGTGATGAATTTAACTGAATTAACCCGTATTGCTATGGAAAGATGTAAAACTGCCCGGGAAGCCATTCAGTTAATGGGAGAATTAGGAGAAAAATATGGTTATGGATTAGATGGTGGTGAACAATTATCTATTGCTGATCCTTACGAAGCATGGCACTTTGAAATTATGCCGGTTGGTCCGCTATGGACTCCTGATAGTGGAAAACCTGGAGCAATCTGGTGTGCTCAACGCATTCCTGATGATCATATTTCTGTCACTCCAAATGAATCCAGAATAGGAGAGATTGATTTAGAAAATACCGAATACTTTATGGCATCATCCAATGTAATTTCTTATGCTGTGGACAATGGATATTATGATCCGGAAAGCGGAGAACCATTCAGCTGGAAAAAAGCTTATTCTCCATGGGGTAAAAGCTATATTAATCCCAGAACCTGGGGTGCTTACCATTTCCTGGCTCCTTCCTTAAATCTTGACCCGATGACACCGAATGATGAATTACCATTCTCGATTAAACCGGATAAAAAGGTTTCAGTTAAAGATATTATGGAAGTTTCAAGATACCATTATGAAGGAACAATCTTTGATATGACAGAAGGTTTGGCAGCCGGGCCATTTGGTAATCCTAACCGTTGGAGACCATTAAATTGGGAAGTTGATGGAGAAAGATACAGCTGGGTAAGACCAATAGGTACACAGCAGGCAGAATATGTCACTATTACACAATCCAGAAGCTGGTTGCCTGATCCAATAGGCGGAATTGTCTGGATAGGTCTTGGTACCACCGATACCACATGCTTTATACCTTTCTATGCTGGTATTAATGAAATTCCTTATTCTTTCCAGATTGGAGACCATTGGACATTTAACAGGGATGCTGCTCGCTGGGCTTTTGACTATGCTGATTTCCACACACAAGTTAAATATTCTTATGCGATAAAGGATGTAAAAGAAGCTCAATATGAATATGAAGATGGAGCTATAGCTGAAATTCCTAAAATCGATATGGAAGCCTATGATCTTTATAAAGAAGATCCGGAAAAGGCAAAAGAATTTTTAACTGATTATTGTACTCAAAATGCCGAGAAAGTCATTAATGCATGGTGGGATTTAGGAGATAAATTGCTTGTTAAGTACAACATAGGTTTTGTATATACATCAGAAGACAGACAAAGAAAACAGGTTGGATATCCTGAATGGTGGCTAAAAGCAGTAGTTGAATATGATAATAGACAAACAGTTGAAGAATTTTATAATATTGAGAAATAGTTTATTAATTTGTTAGTAAAAATAATTGTATAGTGGGAAAATGATAAAAAAAGTTATTTTTCCACTATACAATTTCGTGTAATTCATAGTATATTACAATAATAATATTGAAATACGAAATACATAGATAAATAAAAGTTTATAAACTAATCAAACTTCTTTTTATTATTTGCTATTATAATATAAATACTTACGATGTTAATTAAAAGGTAATTGAAAATAAAATTATACAGGAGGATTTTTCCATGAGAAAAAAATTACAATTGTTGTTAATTACTTTAAGTGTGTTCTTGATTGTTATGAGTGGGATTTCATTAGCTCAAGAAGAGATTCCCACAGTGGATTTACCTGTCCTGACAACTTCCGCCGGACAGAGTGCTGATATTATGACTTTAAATATCCTGATGGATGAAGCTGGTGTATTATACGATTATTGTGACGTACCTACAGTAGCGATGATGGAGGATGGAGTCGGATTAGGCGGAGCTGAATCTGGTCCAGGCTTTCATGTTGAAATTTATACCGATCAGGAAGTATATCCGTTAGGCACTCCTTATAAATCAATTGTTTTTGCTATTGGTGCCAGTTTAAAAGGAATGGGTGCTTCTGGGTTGACTGTTGATCAGGAAATAGCACGATTAAAAAATTTAATTAACTATTCAAAAGAAAACGGCATATCAATTATAGCAATGCATGTAGGTGGAGTTTCAACAAGAGGCAATCCTGGCAGTGATAACGAAAAGGTGATAGATGCAGTAGCTCCATATGCTGACCTGATTGTCGTGACAGCTGATGGAAACAAGGATGGAAGATTTGATGATATAGCCGAGAAAAATGATATTCCCCTGGTTGTTGTTGAATATGCACTGGACGTTGTAGATGTATTTAAACAGATTTTCTCTGAGTAATCTACTTTAGTAAAATCTTGAAAAAAATCAGAGAATCTAATAAAAGAAGGGGGAAATAGATGTACTTTCAGATTGTAGTTATTATGCTGTCCATGATTATTGCCTATGTAGTTGTTAAAATGAAATATCCCGTTGAGTGGAGTATTTTAGCAGCTGCACTTGCAGGGGGAATAGTAGGGACTTTTTTCAGTACTCCACCTATTTCGGATTTATTTCGCCATTTGGTAGAGGGCACTTTCACCTATATGGATATAGTTCTGGTATTTACAACTGCAACCATTTTTATGGCTATTGTTAAGGAATCAGGCGGTGTAGATTATGTGATTCGGGCAACAATCAAATATTTTTATAATAGAAGAATTATTGCTTTACTTATCTTAATGTTTATTATTTTAATCCCCGGTGCATTGACCGGAGCCGGAAGTGTTTCCTGCCTGGTAGTTGGAGCACCTGTTGCCTTAGCTTTGATTTATCTGGGGATACCACGGGTAAAAGTAACAGCGATAATATTTATTTTAGCAGGACTTTCAGCAGCTGCTCCTCCGGTTAATATATGGGCAATGATTACTTGTGCAGGAACAGCAATCCCATATGTTGGTTTTGAATTGCCCTTAGCTATACCTATACTTTTTCTCGGTACTTTTACTATTCTATTTTTAGGCTATAAAAAAGAAGGGGATATGAATTTAGAACAGGCATTAAAAGAAATGCCGGAGACAGTAGAAGGAATGAATATTTGGAAGGTAAGTATCCCATTTATAGTATTCTTCGGTTTAGTGGTAGCCCAGAGAATTTGGCCCTATTCATTGCCAATTATGGGATTACCCTTTGAATTTACAATTGCAGCTATAGTAGCCCTTGTTCTAAGTCCTAAGAAAATTAATATATTACAGCTTTCTTCTGATACAATAAAACGTTTATTGCCATTATTGGCAACGGTTATAATTGTTGGAATACTTCAACAGGTTATGACTGTCTCAGGCGTACGGGGCATGCTATCCTATGCAGTTATTACTATTCCTCTTACATTATTATTTATATCCCTGGCTTTTGTTATCCCGATTTCGGAAGGGGTATTAACTTATGGTGGCGCTGCTTTATTGGGCATACCTTTAACATGGTATTTTGACTCTATCGGATTGCATGCAACAGTTGTAATAGCCGGGTTAAGTCTGCTTTATCCATTGGGAGACGGATTGCCGCCGACTGCTTTGATTGGCAGATTAAGTGTAATTGTGTCAGATTATAAAGGAAGTTATTGGACATTTTTAAAACAAACATTGGTACCATGGGTAGTAATAACAGTTGTAGGAATCCTTATGGTTGTTTATAGTTCCCAACTTTCTTTCCTTGTAGAATGGAGTAAATAAGAAAAATTAGTAATGGTACGGAGGAAATAATAATATGTCAGTTATAATGATTTTTTATTATATATTATCTGTTGCTCTTATTGGCCTATTGGTCTGGAATTTTATAAGAGAAAAAGAAAGCGTAACAGATATGCTACTTTATCTTATGGTAGCCATACCCTTTGTTCTAAGGGTTTTACGAGTTAAATAGCGTGAGGAGGAACAATAATGATTGAAACAAGAAAGATTAAGATAATCATGCTTACCCTGGTTGCTATTATAACAGTCATTGCCGGGATACAGCTATATCAGCACAGGCACTATGATGTCCCTATTGTAGCCGGTCCAGGAGTAACTAAAGTAGGTAAGTTAAGTGATTATTATGAGGGAATAAAGGGAACGGTAGCTGATACTAATGTATTTTTTATGGAAGGAGAACAAGAAGGCGGCTCGATGTTGGTTATTGCTAATACACATTCCAATGAAATCGTTGCCGGATTAACTGCTTTTATGATTGTAGAAAACGCAGTAGTAGAGAAAGGCAGATTAATAGTTATTCCTCAATTTAACAACAGTGGTGGCCGTAATACCAGAGCTGGTGATGGATATCCACTTTATTTTGATATTGATACTCCGTGGGGAAGTAAGACATTCAGAATGGGTAATCGGGATGCATCACCCTTAGATCAATGGCCGGATCCTGATGTCTATGTTCATTATCCTGAAGGGCAATTATTATCATATATGGATGTAAGGAATACCAATAGAACCTGGCCAGGCAGACCGGATGGTCCCTTAATGGAGCAGGTATGTTATGCTGCTATGGAATTAATCAGAAATGAAAACATTGATGCTACGTTAGATGTTCATGGAGCTGAAACCCTTTTTCCAGTTACCAACTGTATAGTAGCACCGGATAAGTCAATGCGAATTGCCACCATGACTTCCCTGACTGTAAAATCTAAAGAGGGTTTTGACTTTCATGTTGAACCATCACCTTCAGGTATGAGAGGGTTATCACATAGAGAGATAGGAGATTATTCTGATTCGATGCCTTTCCTGGTGGAAGCGCCCTTGCCTTTTTTAGATCAGCCGACTGGTCCAAAAACTATGGATTTACTCTTGACCGGTAGGGACCCATTCTTACTCAGTCTCTCAAAAAAAGGAATGCTTTTTGTGCCATATGATGAGGAAGGCTGGCCTATTGAAAGGCGGGCTGGACAGCATACTTCAGTCGTTTTGGAATTAATGAATCAAATGGCAAGACAATATCCGGAAAAAGAAATAGTAGTTAGTGGCATTCCAAAATATAAAGATGTGGTTGAGAATGGAATAGGTTATTATTTAACTGATCCTTCTACAGTTGATGAGTCAAGAATTTATTATGAGTAGAAAATAAATCTAAAATAATTAAAAAACAGAGATATTATATGAAAAGAGGTGATTTAGCGGGAAATAATTTGATAGATTTCTAATAAACTTTATGTAAAAGAAAGGACAGTGAATTAAAAAATGAGTATAAAAAGAATATTATTAATATTCTCAATTTTTACATTATTAATGTTGTTAGCAATAAATCCTGTAGCTGCCCAACAGGAAGTAGACAGTGAGTGTACTATTTTGGGTGTTACTCCCGGGTCTTCAGTAGATGGTTCTTCCATGACTACCCATACAGATGATTCCGGAACCGATACTTTTCATGTTTATATGGTGCCTGCAAAAGATCATGAAGCAGGTTCGATGAGACCCGTTTTGAAACATACCGATCTGGGTGCTTATGCACATAAAAATAACCCTATTGTTTCCCCAGGTGAAATACCTCAGGTTGAACATACCTATGCATATACTAATGCTTCATACTCTTTCCAGAATGAGATGCAGGTAGGTATGGGTGAATCTACAGTCAGCGGAAGAAGAGAAATGCGCAATGCCGATGGCTGGTTTGACATTGTAGAATTACAGAGGATTGCCCTGGAGCGTGCATCGACAGCTCGAGAAGCAGTACAGATAATGGGAACACTGGCTGAAGAATATGGTTATTACATAGGCGGAGAATGCATTACTGTAATCGATCCTGACGAAGTATGGGTTTTTGAAATATACGGTCCAGGTGCTTTATGGAAACCGGGAAGTGATCGTCCTGGCTGTGTCTGGGTTGCACAACGTGTTC
Organism: Atribacterota bacterium; assembly: GCA_028703475.1. NCBI lineage: Bacteria > Pseudomonadati > Atribacterota > Atribacterota bacterium. The sequence goes on from JAQVMU010000047.1 coordinate 10,376, forward strand.
CTGATGGAGAAATTTTTGTTTGTGCCAATCGTAGCCGTATAGGTGAAGTAGACCTGGATGATACTGACAACTTTATGGCTTCTCCAAATATCTTCTCTTTAGCAGAAGAAATGGACCTTTGGGATAAAGATAGTGGTGAACCATTTAAAGTCTATGAAACATATGGTTATAAAGATTACTCCACTTATAATGCCAGACGTGAATGGCGGGTACTTGACCTGGTAGCTCCTTCCCTGGAATTAGACCCATGGATGGAACGTTATCCTTTCTCAGTCAAGCCTGATGAAAAGATTGCTGCACAGGATATTATGGCTATTAACAGAGATCACTATGAAGGAACAGAATTTGACTTAACCAAGGGCTTGGAGGCCGGTCCTTTTGGGACTCCAAATCGTTATCCTACTCCTGGCTCCCAGAATCCGGAGGGTAGTGCAGGATGGGAAAGAGCAATATCACTATTCAGAACCAATTTCTCAACAGTGGTAGTTGCCAGAAAAGACATGCCAAGCTGGGTTGGAGGATTAACATGGTTTGCATATGATGCACCTCACAGTTCATGTTATTTCCCAATCTACGCAGGTATTACAGAATTACCGGAATCTTTTGCTAAAGGAATGAGAGGCGGCAGCTATGATGTATTCAGCCGTGAATCAGCCTGGTGGGCATTTAATTTTGTTTCCAATTGGGCTGATTTAAAATATTCCTATATGATTGAAGATATTAAAGCAGTTCGTGATCCTTTAGAGGAAGAATTTTTTGCAGTACAACCAACTATTGAAAAGACAGCCCTGGATCTATATGAACAGGATCCCGATCTTGCCAGAAGATTCTTAACTACTTACAGCAATAGTTGTGCAACCAGAGTTGTAGATGCTTACTGGAAACTGGCAAGCCAGTTAGTGGGTCGTTATGCTGACGGTTATGTCTATGGTGATGATGAGTATAAAGTAGAATCCGTTGGCTACCCACAAGAATGGATGGATGCAGTAGGTTTTGGTAAAAGCACCATACCTCCGGAAGGTTCACCAAAATAGAATAATAAAAGAGATACTTTGATTTAATAATCTTAAATTGCTAACATGTGAATTTGATAAATCCTGGCAGATAGAAAATAAGAATATCTGCCAGGATTTTTAAAAATACCCTGGAGGTGATAGACGCTTTATAAATTTTTTCAGAAATAAGAAATAAAAATGGAGGAAATAATTAATGAACAAAAGAAATAAAAATATAATTTTATTTTTAACTGTAGTATTTTTTTTAGTTAATATTAGTATTACCTTAATAGCTGGTAATCCTGATAATTGTACTGAATGCTGTGAACCTGATGATATGTGTACAGTTATGATGGCTGGTAAAGATGCAACCCTGGATGGCTCAACCTTAACCCTTCAGACAGCAGACTGTGGTATTTGTGATTTCACTTTCCGATTTGTACCGGCAATGGAATTTGAAGAAGGTGATATGCGCAAGATTTACTCAAAGAGTCAATATGCAGCCTGGCCTACACCGGAAGAGGTTGGTGGTCCCATTGAAACCATTGAAGATATTTATCATGAAGAATGGTTTACCGGAATCGAGATACCCCAGGTAGAGAAAACATATTCTTATATACATGCTGTTTTTGGCAATATAAACGAAAAACAACTGGGTATTAATGAATCCACTATTGGCTGCCGTTCTGAATTAAGAAATCCAAATGCACAAATTTGTATCACAGAACTTACCATGCTGGCAATGGAAAGATGTGAAACTGCCCGGGAAGCTGTCCAATTGATGGGTGAAATAGCTGAGAAATATGGATATGGCGGACCTGATAGTGGTGAAATGCTGGCAGTATCTGATCCTGAAGAAGTTTGGGCATTTGAAATTATGCCGGCTGGTCCCCTATGGACACCTGATAGTGGTAAACCGGGTGCTATTTGGGCTGCCCAAAGAGTTCCGGATGATGAAGTCAGTTTCTGCCCTAATGAATCACGTATTGGTGAAATCGATTTAGATGACCCGGCTAATTTTATGGCTTCTTCAAATGTAGTATCCTTTGCTGTTGAACAGAAATTTTATGACCCTGAAAGTGGGGAACCATTCAAATTTAATATGGCTTATTCTCCCAAAACAGATAGCGCTATAAGCAGTGGAGGAAGTAGAGCAAGAATGTGGCGTTTGTTTGATTTAGTTGCTCCTTCGAAAGAATTTAGTGCCGAGTTGCCAAATAATGAATTCCCGTTTTCCGCTAAACCTGACCAGAAAGTGTCAGCACAGGATTTTATGGTAATGTCCAGAGATACATATAAAGGAACCCAGTTTGCACCTGGTGAAGGAGTAAGTGGTGGACCTTATGGGAATCCCAGATACTATAATAGACCAATTGTTTTAGATGACAAGAACTATTCATCACCTAGACTAATCTCTTTAAATACAGCAGAATATACTACTATTATTCAGCTTAGAAATTGGTTGCCGGATGAAATAGGTGGAATATTATGGATTGCCTTAGGCGGACAGGATACTTCCTGTTACATACCTTTCTATGCAGGTGTTAATGATATTGCTGAACCATTTACTGTCGGGAACCATTGGGAAATGAACAGGGAATCTGCCCGTAAGGCCATGGATTATGTAGATTTCCATACAGCGGTAGCCTATAATGTAATAATTGAAGATGTAAAAGAAGCCCAGTTTAAATGGGAAGGCGATGCCTTAACAAAAACTTCTGCAGTAGATTTAAAGGCATATGATCTATATCTACAGGATCCTGAAGAAGCTAAAAAATACCTGACTGATTATTGTATTAATAATGCAAATCAGATAGTTGATGCCTGGTGGAAATTAGGTGATGATTTGTTTGTAAAATACAATCATTTCAGAATCTATACTATGGAAGACGGTGAAGGACAGGCTGGAAGAATTACACTACCCGAATGGTATCAACGTGTAATTGTTGAAGTAGATGGATTAACTCCAATTGATTAACTTATAAGATGATAATTTAATACTTATTAAAGAAGAAAGAACCGGGATAGTTTCTCTGAATTTATTCCGGTTCTTTTTA
>JAQVMU010000048.1 GCA_028703475.1 Atribacterota bacterium
TTCATTATATTATAATTATCAAATAAAGACTATGATTATTCCTTTATTTAACAAGTCTTCTTTAGCTCTTAAAAATGAATACTTTATTTTTACCCTGATCAACTGTTTGAATTTATCAAGCTATCATATTTAAGACAGATGATTATATAAATAATTACTCTAAGTATTTTTACTAATTTCAATATATTTTTTACAGGCATAATTACTGTTACTGAGTTAAAATTTAGAAATATCCTTGACAAATTCTTATAAATGAAATATTATTTTTTATCGAAACTATATAGAAGGAGCTAATAGAAAATGCCAACTTATGAATATCAATGCAAAGAATGTGGTTGTACATTTGAAAAATTTCAGTCCATTACTGCGAAGCCACTGCAAAAATGTCCAAAATGCAATGGTGAAGTATTTAGACTAATCAGTAAAAATGGTAGTTTTATATTAAAGGGAAGCGGTTATTACAGCACAGATAACAGGAGAAGCCATATTCCAAAAGAAGCTAAGAATTCTACCAGCAAAACAATTAAAAATGTCTCTGGAAAGGATAATATTAAAGAAGAAAAGGCAGCATCTGCAGCAAAGACAAAAAAAGAATCTTCTAATGCTTAATTATTAATTTTTTCCAACTGTTTTTTAGTTTATTTTTTCTTAACATACTTTTCAGCTTATTTACTGTCCTCCTTGCTGCCTCTTCTCCCAATTCAATACATATTTCAGGTTTGCTAAAATCCCACCAATCAATGTGGTTAATTTCGGGAGATATGACAAAATCTGATTTTTCCAGTTGTATTCTCCTTAAAGCTTTTGATGTAATTAAATCAGAACGTATTAATATGTCAATTGCATTGTTATATTTGTTTTTTCTTTTGATATCTCTATTAATATCTGAGGCAATGACAAAATCAGTCCCTGCCTTTTTAACAGGTTCAACAGGTACATTATCAATAATTCCCCCATCAACCAATAATTGATTATTATATTGTACAGGTGGGAAAATACCAGGTATTGCGCAACTTGCCATTATAGCTTTTGTTAATCGACCTTCATTTAAAACTGTCTCTTTTCCGCTAATCAGGTCAGCAGCTATGGCTCTAAAAGGTATTTTAGTTTCATGAAAAGAATATTCGCTAAATATTTCACCTAATACCTTTTCCATATACAATCCATCATTTAGACATACTTTATTTAACTCGGTATGCAGGAAATAACCTTTTCTTATAAATTCAGTCAATCTTCTCCATGGTAATTTTTGTTTCCTATCTCCCTCTGCCTGGTACTTATTAAAATCAAAGTATTTACTATATTGATTCAATTTATTTGCAATTTTTATAGCAATCGTTTTTAATTCCTGACTATTTTTCCATAATGCATAATAAGCGCCAACTACCGATCCAGCCGAGGTTCCGACAATGATATCAATTGGTATTCCTTCTTTTTCTAAAATCCGGATAACTCCAACATGGGCAAGTCCCCTTGCGCCACCTCCGCCTAAAGCTAATCCAATTTTAAAACGCTTTCTATACAATCAACAACTCCCTTTATTCTACACTTAATTTATATCAAAGCATAAATACATTAATCAAACCGGTTTCTCTTCAGCATTTTTTTTTATTAATATTTTTTCGGAAAACTTTTCTAAATCGATAATGTATCTTTCTACTTCTCCTTCTCCAATTTTTTCTATCTCATCGAAGGCTGTTACATGGAAAATTAACCTGTTTTTAAAAATATCCTTTAGCTCAGCTTCAGCGGTCACTGTCATACCTTCAGGTGTAGGAGCTAAATGCTTTATACTGATGGAGCTGCCAACAGTAATGTAACCTGCGGGCAATTTTTTCTTCACGGCTTCTATTGCTGCATTATCCATGAGGGATACTAACATAGGAGTAGCGAAAGAAGGTGGCATGGGTTTTGAAAAATTTTCCGCCATATTTTCAGGCTTTACAACAACCTGAGAAACTCCTTTCATTCCTTTTTCTAAAGCAACTTCAATCATTTTTTTGACCTCCTAATGACAAAAAAATATTCTTATTTCTTAAAAATCTCCTCCTTTTTCTATTATTTATTATACCATAAGAAACATATTTATTTATGTGAATACTGTAAGAAAGGACACGATTATATTTTATAATTAATTTGTTCTAAATTAAAAAAACAAAGAAACTAAAAATTATTATTCATGATAATTTTTAAAGCCAGTTTATAAAAAGTTGATAATATTTTTATGACTATTCCATCTCATAATTTGGTGCTTCTTTAGTGATAATAATATCATGAGGATGTCCTTCCCTTAAACCAGCGTTTGAAATTTTCAGCAAACGACTTTTTTCTTGAAGCTTCTTTATAGTTTTTGAACCACAATATGACATACCTGCTCTCAGCCCACCCATAAGCTGAAGTACACAGCTTGATACTGAACCCTTATACGGAACTCTACCTTCAATACCCTCTGGAACTAATTTAGAGTTTTCGTTATTTTCTTGAAAATACCGGTCCTTGCTTCCTTCTTTCATTGCCCCTACTGAACCCATTCCCCTATATTCCTTATAGCTTCTCCCTTTATAAAGAACAACTTCTCCGGGGCTTTCTTCTGTTCCTGCAAAAAGACTTCCTATCATAACAGAATTTGCTCCAACAGCTAAAGCTTTACATACATCGCCTGAGTAACGAATACCTCCGTCAGCTATAAGTGGAATACCTGATTCTTTACATGCACGTGCGCACTCTTTTATTGCGTATACTTGTGGAACCCCAACCCCGGTTACCACCCTGGTAGTGCAGATAGAACCCGGACCTATCCCAACCTTTATGGCATCAACACCGGCTTCAATTAGTCTTTTTGCTCCTTCATAAGTGGCTACATTTCCACCTATTAATTCCACAGAATATTTGTTTTTAATTTTTTTTATAGTATCAAGCACTCTTTGAGAATCTGCGTGGGCAGTATCAACGGCAATTACATCTGCATGCACTTTTATCATTGCCTCCACTCGTTCAAAAGTGTCTGTAGTTACTCCAACAGCAGCTCCTACCCTCAGACGTCCATTCTCATCCTTACATGCATTGGGGTATTGTCTTACTTTTTCAATATCTTTTATTGTAATAAGTCCCTTTAAAATATAATTCTCATCTACTAAAGGTAATTTCTCTATTCGATTTTGATGTAATATCTTTTTAGCTTCTTCTAATGTCGTTCCTGCTTTACCGGTAATAAGAGGCTCTCTTGTCATAATATCACCAATTGGTATATCCGCATCTTCTAAAAAACGTATATCTCTATTTGTTAAAATACCAACCAATTGATTTTCTTTATTAACAACCGGGATCCCGGATATGTGATACCGCTCCATCAACTCCAGAGCATCAGTGACTCGTTTATCTTCAGTCAGGGATATTGGCTCAACAATTATACCACTTTCTGATCTTTTGACCCTATCTACTTCATGGGCCTGTTCCTCAATACTCATATTTTTATGAATAATGCCAATACCTCCCTCTCTGGCAATGGCAATTGCTAATCTTGATTCAGTAACCTTATCCATTGCTGCGCTGAGCAAAGGTATATTAAGTTTTATGTTTTTAGATAAAACTGTATGCAAATCTATATCTCTTGGAATAAGTTTAGAATTTTGAGGAATTAACAGTACATCATCGAAAGTAAGGCCTTCTTCCTTTATTAATTTTTCTTTCCACATATTTATTATCCCCTTTTTAAAAAATAATAATTTAATTTTAATCTATCTTATATTCTATCTATTTATATGTCAATTATTTAGAAATAAGGAACAATATTGATAAACTAAGAATTTAGATGATAAATAATTTTTAATCCTTTGAGCGTTAAAAGCGGATCAACTATATCAATTGTGCTACAATTATTTCCAATTAATTTTGACAATCCACCGGTAGCTATGACCTGAGGATTTCCTTTTATTTCAGCTTTAAACCGAGAAATAATTTCTTCTGTCAGGCCAATATGCCCTAAGAATATACCAGATTGAATGGCTTGTATGGTATTTTTACCTATAGCCTGACCCGGTCTTATTAGTTCGACCTCCGGCAATTTAGCTGTTTTTTCAAACAAGGCATTACTGGATAATTCTAAACCAGGTGCTATTGCTCCTCCAATATAATTTTTCTCTTTATCGACAGCACAAAATGTTGTAGCAGTCCCATAATCAATAATAATAGCCGGGGTATGATACAAATTACAAACCGCAACAGCATTTACAATCCTGTCAGCGCCAACTTCTTCAGGATAATCTGTTCTTATTTTCATATTGAGATTTATTCCAGAATTTACCAAAATAGGCTTTATATTAAAATAAACCCTGGACATTTTTGTCAAAATCCATATTAATGGTGGAACAACACATGATATTACCACTGCACTAATTTGCTTATATTCTATTTTTTTCTCATTCATTAAGCTAATAAATAATACAGCAAGTTCATCTTCGGTTTTTTTAAAATCAGTAGCAATACGCCAATGTCCGCATAATTCTTCATCTTTATATATTCCAAAATTTGTATGAGTGTTACCGACATCAATTAGTAATAACATAAAACCCTCCTGCTTGATAAGGATATATTTAAAATTCTCAGTTATTTGTCTAATAAATCAAACTTATACTCTTTTATTTTTGATTGCAGACTTCTTCTGCTAATTCCCAGGGCAATAGCAGTCTTTGTCTTGTTCCCGTTATTTTCAACAAGATATTTTTTAATCATCTCTTTTTCCATATCCTTTAGTGTACCACTTTTTTGATTAATACTGCTTTTGTCTAGAAAGTCTATTAAACCTTTTTCTATAACATTCTTGCTGCACATAATCATGGATCTCTCAATTATATTTTCTAATTCTCTTATATTCCCGGGAAAAGAATAATCCATTAGATAAGATAGCGCATCTTTTGAAATACAATCAATTCGCTTATTTAAAATCTGATTATATTTTTTAATGAAATGATTAACCAACAAAGGAATGTCTTCTTTTCTCTCTTTTAGAGGTGGAATATTTATTTGAAAAACATTAAGACGATAAAAAAGATCATCACGAAATTGCTGTTTTGCAACTTCTTTTTGCAAATCTTTATTGGTAGCAGCAACAATCCTTGTGTCAACTTTTATAGTGGTTGAGCTTCCGACTCTTTCAAACTCCTTTTCCTGTACTGCTCTCAATAATTTTGCCTGGGTAAACAGGCTTACCTCCCCAATTTCATCAAGGAAAATTGTTCCTCCATCAGAAATTTCAAACCGGCCAATCCTTCTCGAGTTAGCTCCAGTAAAGGCTCCTTTTTCATGTCCAAACAATTCACTTTCAAGGATGTTTGAAGATAAAGCTACACAATTAGCCACTACAAATGGCTTATCTTTTCTGGTACTGTTTTTGTGAATAGCTCTGGCTACTAATTCCTTTCCCGTACCACTCTCTCCGGTTAACAAAACCGTTGTGGGCATTGGTGCTACCTTTTTTATCATTTTTAAAACTTTCTCTATTGCTGCGCTTTGGCCAATAATTTCTTTGAAATTGAACCTTTTATCTTCTTCTTCGCGGTAATAAAGGTTTTCATTTTTTATTGTATTCTGCTGAATTATTCTTTTTAATGTAATTTTTAACTCATCCAGATCAAATGGTTTCACCAGGTAATCAAAAGCTCCTAATTTCATCGCATTAACTGCTTCAGGGATAGTGCCATAAGCAGACATCATAATAATAGGAATATTTATTTCCAGTTCCTTAATTCTATTAATAACCTGCAGTCCACTCATTTTTGGCATTTTTAGATCCAATAATAAGGCATTAAATTTTTCCTGGCTTATTTTTTGAATTGCGGCTAATCCATTTTCGGCTTCTTCGACTTCATATTTTTCTTGAGATAACACTCTTTTCAGCATCAGCCGGATATTTTCTTCATCATCAACTACTAATACTTTATTCATTTTTTTCTTTACTCCTTATTGGAAGTAATATATCCACTTTAGTGCCCCTATTTTTTTCTGATTCTACCCTTATAATACCTCCATGCATTTCAATAATATTATAGGATATTGAGAGGCCCAATCCATGACCATTATCACGATTAGTAAAAAATGGATCAAAAATATGCGACAAATCTTCTTTCTCAATACCTGTACCATTGTCAGTAATAGTAATTTTTATATTTTCTTTGTTTTTAATATTAATCCCGGATATCATAATAACTATGTCACCACTTATATTTATTGCTTGAATTGAGTTTAAGACAACATTCATTATTGCCTGTTTAATTTTATCCCTATCTCCATATACATAATAATTATTATTGTTTGTTACAAATTGAAAATTTATCTTTTTTTTATTGTTTTCAAGTTGTATTAAATAAATTATTTCTTCAATTAATTTATTTAATGAAAAATTGCTCAAAATTAATCTTTTATTTTTTGAAAAATCAAGGATATTATTAACCAGAAGATTTAACCTGTCTACCTCTTTCAGTATAATATTTAAATCATTTTTTCTTTCATCCGAATCATCAAATGATTGATGTAAAAACTGAGCTAATCCCCTGATAGAACTAAGCGGGTTTCTTATTTCATGTGCTATACCACTGGATAATTTTCCCAAAGATGCTAATCTTTTATTTCTGTTTATCTCTTCTGATAAGGCTTTTATTTGACTTACATCACGTACCAGGATGACCATCCCGTTATAGTCATCATTTTCCTCAGACAGCAAGGAAGTGTTAAACTCTAAAACTTTTTTTACATTATTTTTATTAAGTTCAATTTCTGTTTCAATTTTTTTCTTTTCCTGCAATCCTAATTGATAAATAGATTGATTTCCTATCATTAACGGCAATACCTTGTCTGCCTTTTTCCCAATCACATCTTCCCTTTTTACTTGAAATATCTGTTCACTTTTTTTATTGAATGTTTTGATTATATTATATTCATCTACTGATATTACCCCGCTGTCCATTGTTTCCAACAATTTACTTGTATAATCTTTAATATTTTCCAGAGTCTTTTTTATAATAACGCCTTCCTGATATCTGAAAATAGTATAAATTCCTAAAAGTAAAACTATTAGGATTATAAAATAGTTCAATATTACTCTTTGTTTTATCTGATCATAGCGAGCATAGTTTTTCTCCATATTTATACCAATCAGTAAATATTTATCACGTAAAAAAAGATATCCAAATAAATCAGATGAAAAACGGTCATCAAAATCAAATGGTTTTATTATCTGTAATATTCTCTGTTTTTCAGCATCAATACTTTGAATATAATTAATACTACCCGGGTGTTCTATTTCAATATTATGGTTCATTCTTGCCTCATTGGTACTTAATCGAATATTTCCATTTCTATCAACTATATCTATAAAAGAAATCCCCTCTTTTTGGAATAAATCAAGTACTTCTATCAGTATTTCTCTATCCAGGATAAATTCGGAACCTAAAGTCTGTATTGAAAAAGCAATATTCAGACCCTCAACTCTAGCCAATTCCCATAAATAATTCTTTTCCCTCTGCAATTCATGATTACTTATATATCCTAAAATAAAAACAAGAATAAATATTAGAATAAAAATTAAGGCAATCTTATCCTTTGTCAAAATCTCTTTTAAGTTTCTGTTTTTTCTTTTAAACATAGTTCAAACCAGCAATAATCTTCCTATTATTTCTTAATAAAAAAGAGAACCGGGTTTAACCGGTTCTCTTTTTTATTAATCTCAAGGTGTTCTTTATTCTAATTCCTCTATTTTAATAGGAGCAAAATAGGTGTGTCCATCTCTATAAATAAGCAAGAGAAGCGTATTTCCTGTTTCTAATTCTCTTATTATCTCTTCCCACTGAACAATAGATGACACCTCTTTTCTATTAGCCTCCAAAATAATATCACCAGGTCTTAATCCTATCTCATCTGCTGAGCTTCCAGGTATGACATCGGTAACAATAAGACCTTTGGATTGTGATAATCCTGCATCTCTGGCAATTTCCGGGGTTAGCTCCTCAACCCTTAACCCTGTTTGCTCTGAAAATGTTTTTTCTTTTGTTTCCACTATATCATCTGAAGGCATTTCTGCTATATCAACTGTGAACAATGATTCCTGGCCATTTCTCTTTACCCTTAATTCTGCTTTATCTCCAATCTCTAAAGATCTAATTGTATCCTGTAACTCTTGTGGTGTGTTAACTTCTACATCATTAACAGATACAATAACATCACCTCGGGTAACTCCGGCTTTCTCGGCAGGACTTTCGGCAATCACATCACCTACCAATACACCTTCAGCTTTTTCCAGATTAAATTGTCTGGCAATTTCCTCTGTAACTTCCTGTATATAAACACCTAACCAGGATCTTCTTACTTTTCCTAAATTAATCAAGTCATCAAGGTTACGCTTAGCAACATTTACAGGAATGGCAAACCCAATGCCTTGGGCATAAGGGATAATTGCCGTATTAATCCCAACCACCTCCCCTTCTGTGTTAAGTAGGGGTCCACCACTGTTACCGGGATTAATGGCAGTGTCTGTCTGTATGAGATTCCGGTATTCCTGACCTCCCGAACCTGCGCTAATATCTCTTCCTTTTGCACTTACTACCCCCATTGTAACAGTCTTTTCCAGGCCATAAGGGTTACCGATAGCAATAACAATTTCTCCTACTCTCAGTGATTCAGAATCACCTAATTTCGCAAAAGGCAGTTGGTCATCTGCTTCAATTTTTACTATAGCCATATCACTTGTAATATCAGATCCGATTACCTCTCCAATAAATTCCCGACCATCTGATAAAGTTACATTTATTTCTTCAGCATTATGGACTACGTGTTCGTTTGTCAGGATATGTCCATCATTATCCACAATAAATCCTGAGCCTGCACCTTTTTGCGGAATTCTTCTCCTATATTCTTCAAACTGTTCAAAGAATCTGTCAAAAAATGGATCACTGAATCTATCACCAAAAGGCGATGTCTCTACATATCGTACTACATCAATATTAACAACTGCAGGTCCAACCGTTTCAGCTATTTGTGCAATATCATCACTCAAGGCCTTCAGCCCTGATACCTTTTCCTGAGCAGTAATTATATTCGACACACTTAACAGAAATATCAATAGAAAAAATAGTGATAACAAAATATTTCTATGTTTCTTTAATGTATTTTTTTCTAACATAAATCTTCCCTCCTTAATAAAATTATTTGTAATTATCTTTAAAACATCTTAACAATTTGCCATTTAACTATTATTTGTTATTTTATGAGCACCCAATGGCTCCCGACTATTATAAAAAATACTCTGGCATAAGCAATCATCTCCTCTTCCTTTATAATCCTGGAATTCTTATTATTATAAATAAGCAAAATCTATGCCAGTATCTCTTATATTTTAAAATTTTTTAAATTATTTTTTTTTGAAAATTCAAATAATTACATAGTAAAGCCATTTTATTGTTTAAAATGCTTTATATCTATTTTATAATTTATTTTAAAAGAAATATTTTCAGTCTAATTTCTAATCAAACCTGGAATATTTACCTTATTAAATATAATAATATGGAAATAATTTCCCGGTTATCATATTTCCTATGTGAAAATATTTTACACCCATTACCTGTCAAAATAAATATTTTTACCCGTTGCTGAAAAAGGTATACCCATAACGAAACTGGCATTAATCAACCCCATCTTTTTTGCTACTACACCAGCACGGTACATTATTCTATTATCTATGCTCAATATTCCTGCCATTTTGGCAGCTGAACCAATGGCAATGCCCATATCAAGAATACGAAAAGCACACTGAGGCCCATCATATTCCGGACCAGCATGTTCCTGGCAATCTGCACAATTATCAAATCCACAGGCTCCACAATTAAGACCCGCAGTCTTTGCATTCTTTAAGCCTATCAGCAGTACTGCAGAAGATTTTTTTACATTTTCACCATCACGGTCAAAATTACTTTTATTGTTCTCTACACCATAATTTTTCATTTCCTCGCCTAATTGTTTTACCTCTTCCCCATATAAGGCTTTTATTTCTACAAAATCTTTTCCGGCAGTTTTTGGTGCTGTCCTGGCAGATAACCCCATTAATTCTACCGCATTTCTGATTATAATTTCTGTATTGAAATTCCCTGGTTCATTTTGCATAATATAATTTCTCCTTTACTTTTTCATGGCAGAAATATCAAATTGTTTATTATTGATTTATTAATCTATTATATTATAGTCTACTACTTGAAAGGTTTTCAACTTTCTATTACTAGTCAACAGCCATTTTATTTTAACAGGGAAAGCAAAATCAGGCTTAAGTCTACCATTTTCAATCCAAAACCTTGATCTGAGGTTATTAAACTGACCTTTATTTGCTTTTATAATTAATTCCAAGGGACTATCGACAATATGACATTCTTCAATTTCCTTTATATTTGCTATTTGTATTCTGATTTCTTCCAGCCATTTAGAATCAGGTAATGGATAAATATTAACCAGGGCAATGTTTTTATTCAAAGTACCAACTATTTTTACATTTGCCTTGTCAGCATCAATCCCGGATTTTGAGAGCTTCTCTAATAGCATTTCATTTGCAATGTCAACCGCTACTCCATGATAATTAAAATTAACCAGTGGTTTAAGCAAATGTTTTAATTTGCATCCTTCTCTTTTTTTATTTTCCCCTATTCTGTGAATTTTAATATTCAGATAATCAGCAATATTTTTTATTTCATTTTTTGTACAATAAAATAAGGGGGCAAAATACCCGTCATAATAGGCATATCCATATTTACCCCAACTGTCGCTTTGGTTAGAGCCTGTTAAGATAAGATTGTTTTTAAAACTATTTTTTATCAATCCAAGTTTAATCCTCTTAGTGCATAAATTACAATCAGGTCCACCAGCCATTATTTTTATTTGCTGGTATTGTCCGGAAATGGTGAACAACCTAATCTGTAAATCCCCGGCAATTTTTTTCACATTTTCTCTTGCTTTCCGATACGTATAATTTCCAAAGTCAATATTTACGGCGATTACCTGTTCTCTTTTTAAAGCATACTTCGCCAAATGCAGTACTACTGTGCTATCCATTCCACCGGAAAATGCTATGATTACTCGTTTATTTCCGACTTTATTTCTAATTTCACTAATTATTTGGTCAATTGTACATATTATATCAGACATAATATCATGCTCTGTTTTTTAATTTTTTTATTATTTGCCTCAATTTTATCATCTGAATAGCATTTTACAAATTATAAAAGGGGATAGTTCGTCTTTTAAAACCTATCCCCTTTATAATTATTTAAAATATTTAACTCATTCATTTATAAAACAAAATTTATTTATTGCCGGAATATCTATAAAATAGTTATTGTTATTGTTTCCCTGCAATGTTTTCCAAATATTCAGGCCAGTCATACTTTTTATAGTATCCGCCTTTGATATATTTAAGTACATTAATAAAATCCGGTGATTCTACAAAACCCGGTAATGCAGTAATTCTTTTTTCATCACTATCTAAAAACCAAATGGTTGGATTTGCCCTAACCTGAAAAATATCCATCGATAGCTGTCTTTCTGTTATTTTATTGTTATCTACATTCACATATTCTGTAGAATTACTATTTATTTTTACAATGGCAAAATCTTCATTCATAATTTTCACAATCTCTTGGTTAGTAAATGTTTCATTTTCTAATCTTCTACACCAGCCGCAGTTGTCTGAATAAAAGTATATTAATGCTGGTACATTTTCAATCTTTGATTTAGCTATAGCCTGATCATACTTCAACCACTTTACTATATCTGTGTTTTGGGAAATTTCATTTTCAGACAACTCATTAGCAATACAGTTAAAACTGTATAACATAATTATTGTTAGAAGTATGAATATTTTTTTATAGTCAATTGTCTTTCTAATAAGCTTGTTCATAATAAATAACCTACCCTATCCATATTTTTAATATTTATTCAAATTATTTAGTGTTACATTATACATCAATAAAAGATGTTGTCAAATGATTCTGCTATTATACCCGAAGAATTGCCAGGTTATCACTAAATATCATAATACCTATTATTACTAATAATAATCCCCCTACCAACTCAATTATCCTAAAATATTTTTTAATATTCTTGCTGAATCGGAAAAATTGATTGACAGCTATCGCTGTTACAAGAAAAGGAATCGCTAATCCTAAAGAATATACAGATAATAAAGTAACTCCTTTTAGAATAGTATCCTGTGTGCTGGCATAAACTAAAATAGCGGCTAAAATAGGCCCGATACAAGGTGTCCAGCCAAAAGCAAAGGCAAATCCTAACAAAAATGGCGTTAAAAAAAGATTAAATTGCAAATCCTTGCTTCTTTGATACTTTTTTTGAAAATTCAAGAATTGTATATTAATAATACCCAACATGTGCAATCCGAATATTATTATTAAAATACCACCAATTCTTTTAAACAAAACAGAATATTTTTGTAATAACTGGCCAATTAATGTGGCAGAAGCTCCCAAAAGTATAAAAACCAGGGAAAAACCAAGTATAAAAAACAAAGCTCCTGTCAAAACTCGATAAAAAGATTTATCATTTCTTTTATCCTTATCAGTTAATTGTTCCAGTGATAGACCAGAAATAAAAGACATATATCCTGGAACTAAAGGTAATATACAAGGAGAGAGAAATGATAATAATCCTGCTATAAAAGCTGCTAAATATGAGACTTCCTGTATTGCTAACATTTATTTCCTTTCATTATTTTTTATTATTATTTCTTTCAGCTCAGCTTAAGTAATCTGCAAAAAAAATTATTCTATGGTCTTATATTAAACTCCACGAACTCACCTTTGTATGGTTCTGTATTAATTATTACATTTTCAACATTAGCCGTCTTTGGGCCTTTTTTACACCATTCAATCATTTGATTTATATTTTTTCTTTTACCTTCAATAGTTAATTCCACACTACCCTCTTGCGTGTTTCTTATCCAGCCATATACACCAAGTTGATTTGCCATATTCCTGGCATAGTAGCGAAATGCTACTCCCTGTACTTTTCCGGTTATAATCAGAGAAACCCTGATATATTCATCCTTACCTTTTTGATTCTCTAAGTACATTTGATTCCACCATAAACACGGGAATTTTCTGTTTTCTGATAATATACCATTAGTTTCCCATCTATTCAATATTAATTTTGAAGTGCATTTAATTCATCTTTATTGTCTTTTTTCACTTATTTTGAATTATTTCTAATTAAACTCACCTATTTAAGCATTTTTGTTTTTCTGTCTTTCATTCTTTTTGACATTAATGATAAAAG
>JAQVMU010000049.1:0-4776 GCA_028703475.1 Atribacterota bacterium
TAGGTATGAATGTTGAAGGTTAATATTTAGTTAGAGTATAGAGGAACAAAGGAATTAATGGAAGAAGAATTTACTCTTATAAAAGGAACAATTAAAAAGTTAGTATATCACAATGAAGAAAATGGTTTTGTTATTGCCCGCATCGATGAGCAGGAACCGGAAAAAAAAGAATCAACTGTAGTCGGCAAGATGGCAGCCATAAGTATCGGGGAGACCTATCAATTTAAAGGTAAGTGGAACCTTGACTCAAGATATGGCTGGCAGTTTAATTTTGAAGACTACCAGATTATTTTGCCCACTACACTGGAAGGTGTTCGCCGTTATTTAGGCTCGGGTTTGATTAAAGGGGTAGGCCCCTCAACGGCGAATAGGATTGTTGACCGGTTTGGAGAAAAAACTCTTGAAATAATTGAAGATTACCCCGAAAGATTAAACGAGGTAGATGGTATAGCCAGGAAAAGAATCGAGCTTATCAAGAAATCCTGGCAGGAGCAAAAAGAGATTAAGCGGGTTATGCTTTTTTTACAGTCCTATAATATTACTACCGGCTATGCAGTAAAAATATTTAAGCAGTATGGCTCTAAGGCTATAGAAAAACTGAAAGAAAATCCTTATTGTCTGGTTGATGACATTTTTGGCATCGGCTTTAAGATTGCCGATAAAATTGCTCAAAATTTAGGAATACAGAAGGATTCTCCATCCCGAATCAGGGCAGGGATAAAATATTGTTTAACTGAAAATGCAGGACAGGGACATTGTTATGTAGATTATAATGAGATAACCCAAATGACTGCAGAGCTACTGGATACTAAGCAAGAGCAGGTGGAAAAAGAATGCGCAGTACTTAACCGTTCCGGAGACATAAATATACAGGAAAACCAGGTTTGGCTTCCTGTATATTTTAATGCAGAAAAAGAGGTTAGTAAAAAAATTATATCCCTGATACATTATCCTCAACAATTGACACAGATAAATATTGATTCGAAGATAGAGGAATTAGAGAAAAAGTATCGGATTAAATTTGCCAAAGAGCAAAAAAGGGCAATAAAGGAAGTTCTTCTTCACCGTATTTTGATACTTACCGGGGGCCCGGGAACAGGTAAAACAACAACAACTATCGGGCTAATTGAATTGTTTGAAGATTTAGGTCTAAAAATTGTCCTTGCTGCTCCCACCGGCAGGGCTGCCAAAAAACTGAGCGAGGCTACCCAGAGAAATGCCAAAACTATTCATCGGCTACTTGCTTATAACCCAAGAGAAAGAGGTTTTACAAAAAATAAAGACAATCCAATCAGGGCAGATGTGATTATTTTAGACGAAGTTTCCATGATTGATATTATCTTAATGAACCACCTGTTGAAGGCAGTTACGGATAATACTTTTTTAATCCTGATTGGTGATATTGATCAATTACCGTCAGTTGGTCCGGGAAATATTTTGAAAGATATGATTGATTCAGAGGTGATTCCGGTAATCAGATTAACCCATATCTACAGACAAAAGGAAAAAAGCCTTATTGTTGTAAATGCACATCTGGTTAATCAGGGGAAATATCCTGTTTTAAAAGGAAAACAGGAAAGAGATTTTTATTTTCTGAAGGAGGATAACCCGGAAAAGGCGGCTGAAAAGATAATAAAATTATGCACTACCCGTTTGCCATATACTTACAGGTTTAACCCGATTAGAGATATACAGATATTGACTCCGATGTATAAGGGTTCTGCTGGAGCAGACAATCTTAACCAATTAATGAGAAATGCATTAAACCCCGGAGGAAAAGCTTTGAAATACGGACATCAACAGTATAAAATAAATGATAAAGTAATGCAGATTCGAAATAATTATGATAAGGAAGTATTTAACGGAGATATCGGAAATATTAAGGAAATTGATTTTGAGGAACAGATTGTTAGAGTCCTTTTTTATACCCGGATTGTAGAGTACGATTTCTCAGAACTTAATGAGCTGGTACTGGCATATGCAATTACTGTTCATAAAAGTCAGGGCAGCGAATACCCGGTAGTGGTTATTCCCATGTTGACACAGCATTTTCTTTTGCTGCAACGGAATTTATTATATACTGCCATTACCAGGGCAAGGAAAATGGTAATTATTGTTGGAACAAACAAGGCGCTATGGATTGCAATTAAGAATAATAAGACAGTCAAGAGAAATACCTTTTTGAAAGAAAGGTTAATTAATATGATATCCTTAGCAGGTAAAAGGAGAGAAAAATGATAACACAAGATATATTAAAAGAATTATCTATTCAGACAGAATCAAAAATTGTCCTGTTAGTAGCAGATGGAGTAGGGGATTTGCCCTCAAAAGAGGGGAAAACAGCCTTAGAATTTGCAAATACTCCCAATTTGGATAAATTAGCAGCACTTTCTGTTTGTGGTTTAACTGATCCTATAGGTAGAGGAATAACTCCGGGAAGTGGTCCTGCCCATCTCTCTTTGTTTGGATATGATCCAATTCAATGCCAGATTGGTCGCGGAGTTTTAGAGGCACTGGGTATTGATGTTGAACTAACTGAAGATGACCTGGCATGTCGTGGTAATTTTGCTACAATTGAGAAGGACAGGATTATAACTGACAGAAGAG
Source organism: Atribacterota bacterium (assembly GCA_028703475.1). Taxonomy (NCBI): domain Bacteria; kingdom Pseudomonadati; phylum Atribacterota; species Atribacterota bacterium. The sequence continues at coordinate 2,608 of JAQVMU010000049.1, forward strand.
CAGGAAGAATACCAACTGAGACTAATAAGAAGCTTTGCAGCTTACTACAGGAAAATATAACGGAAATAGAAGGAGTACAGGTAATTATCAAGCCGGGAAAAGAACATCGTTTTGTAGTAATATTTCGTGGAAAGGGACTGCAAGACGGAATTACGGATGCTGATCCTCAACTCAATGGTAAAAAAATGAAATATGCTGAAGCCCTGAGGGTGCAAAGTGAAGAAAGTGTAAAAATAGTAAACAGGTTTATTGACAAAGCTCTGGAAGTCCTTAAAGACGAGCATCCGGCAAATGCAATATTATTAAGGGGTATAGCCAAACATCCTGGATTACCATCCATGGTTGAACTGTTCAAATTAAACCCCGCGGCTATTGCAACATATCCCATGTATCGTGGCCTTGCTAAATTAGTCGGAATGGCTGTTCTTAAAACCGGTGAAACAATTGCTGATGAATTTGAGACATTAGAAAATAATTTTCAAAAGTACAATTTCTTTTATGTTCATATTAAAAAGACCGATAGTTATGGGGAAGACGGAAATTTTGATGCCAAAGTTAAAATTATTGAGGAGCTGGATAGTTTTATTCCTCAGTTATCAGAACTAAATCCGGATGTAATTGCAATAACAGGAGACCACTCAACCCCGGCAGCATTGGCAGCACATAGCTGGCATCCTAATCCGTTTTTACTGCATTCTAAGTTTATACGGGTTGACGAAACCCGGCATTTTAGTGAAAATGAATGTGTCAAAGGAGGACTGGGACGCTTTCCGGCAAAGGAAGCTATTCAGTTAATGCTGGCAAATGCACTAAAACTAAAAAAATATGGTGCGTAAACAGATTGATAGAAATTATAAATTGATTATGAAGAAATTAATGGAGATCAATATGACAGGACTGGATGTAGTATTATTACCTGAAGAGTTAAAAGAAAAAGATCTTTCAGAATGTCTTATCGTGGTGATTGATGTATTGCGGGCTAGCAGTACTATCACTACTGCCCTTGCATCAGGTGCAGACAGAGTTATTCCTGTTTATAATCCTAAAGAGGCTCAGGAAAGAGTAAAGCATTATCCAAATGAAAAAGCATTATTATGCGGAGAGAGAAACGGGGAAAAACTTGCAGGTTTTGACCTGGGAAATTCTCCACTGGAATATAAAGATTCCCGGATTAAAGGGAAGACAATTTTGCTGACTACAACCAATGGAATCAGGACAATTGATATGGTAAAAAAAGCAAAAAGGATTATTATCGGCTGCTTTTTAAATAGTCGGGCTGTTGCAGAATATTGTATCTCTTATCCGGGGAAAGTATTGATTGTCTGTGCAGGTGACAGGGGGAATATCTCCTTAGAAGACACTGTTTGTGCCGGAATGATAGTTGATGAGTTATATCTTAACAATATTAATAGAAACTGCGAGATAGAACATTATAATGATGACTTATTGATAGCATCTTTTTTGTGCCGGGAGTTTGGCAATAATCTAAGCGGGATGCTGGAGAAGAGTGTCTGGGGAAAACATCTTATTGCAATGGGTTTAAAAGAAGATATCAATTTTTGTGCACAAAAAGATATCTATAAACTTATACCGGTTATAAGGGGTGATTCAATTGTTAATAATGAATTGCCTGGTCAATAAAAAAGAGCATAAGTGAGGCAACAAATGATGAAAAGACATCTTTTTATACCTTCCAAGGTTGATTATGTAAGAGGAAATCGACCACAGGTAAACTGTATTTTATGTTCTATTGTAGAACATGATAAAAGGGTAGTTGATTCTGAAATTTTTAGCACAAAATTAATGACAGTGGCTCTTAATCTATATCCATATAACCCGGGCCATCTAATGATTTTTCCTAACAGGCATATCGAAAGTATTGAAGAAATGACTGAACATGAAGTAATTGAAATGCATCGTTTGACAGTATTGTCAATAAAAATATTACGGGAAAATTATAACGCCCAGGATTTTAATATAGGTTATAATATTGGAAAAAGCGCTGGTGCGAGTATAAGGCATCTGCACAGACATATTGTCCCCCGATATAGGAGTGAATTAGGTTTTGTAGATATTCTAAGCGGGTCAAAAATTTTTATAGAAGATCCTAAAAGCGCCCTGAAAAAACTGAAGGTGGCTTTTGACCTGGAAAGTGGTAGTCAATAATGA
>JAQVMU010000049.1:4876-12989 GCA_028703475.1 Atribacterota bacterium
ATAATGAAAAAATATGAATTAATAAAGTATAATTTAATCAGTAATTTTTGAAGGGAAGGAAGACTATGGAATTATTAAAAAAACTTTGTGAAGCACCAGGCATTTCCGGTTATGAAGGCCCTGTAACGGCTGTGATTAAAGAAGCATTACAGGGTATAAGTGATAATGTGGAAACAGATTGTCTGGGAAATGTGATTGCTTATAAAAAAGCTGCAGCTGAAAGTAAAGATAACAAAAAAAAGAAAGTAATGCTGGCTGCACATATGGACCAGATAGGATTTTTGGTTAAACATATTGACGGAAAAGGTTTTATAAGATTTGCCAGAATAGGTGGTTTTGATCCCAAGACCCTGGTAGCCCAACGGGTAATTGTGCATGGGAAAAAAGATTTGGTGGGCGTTATTGGTTCCAAGCCAATTCATGTTTTAGAGGAAGCGGAGAAAAAGAAAGCACCTGATTTCAAAGACTTTTTTATTGATGTAGGTTTAGACAAAAAGGAAGTAGAAGAATTAGTCCAGCGTGGTGATTATATTACTTTTGATAGAGATTTTGTACAGATGAATGACAAGACAGTGACCTCTATGGCATTAGATGACCGGGTAGGTGTATATGTACTCATAGAAGCTTTGAGAAGAGTAAAGGATAACCAGGTTGATATTTACGCTGTAGCCACTTCCCAGGAAGAAGTAGGTTTACGTGGGGCTCTTACTTCATCATACTCAATTGAACCGGATATAGGAATTGCCTTAGATGTAACAGTTGCTTTAGATACCCCGGGTATTAAGGAAGAGGAAATGATTTGCCAATTAGGCAAAGGTACTGCTATTTCTGTCATGAATTCCTCAATGATTGCTCATCGTGGGCTTTGCAATTTTTTGAAGAAACTGGCAGATGAGCATGGAATCAAATATCAGCTTGATGTTGCCGAAAGGGGAGGAACAGATGCCGGTTCTATGCAGAAGTCTCGCTGTGGTGTAATCACCGGGGGACTCTCTGTACCCTCCCGTTATATACATTCAGTAGTTGAGATGTGTCATATTGATGATATAGAAGCAACTATTCAGCTGATGGTTAAATTCCTGGAGAATATCCACAAGGCGGATTTTCTAAAATAAAATAAGTAAATTAATGGAAAAATATAGAGATAATGTCATTTATAAATAATCAGAATACAGGCTCAAGTCTATTATCAATACATCATTGTTTACTGGATTGTTTTGGACCAATGAATTGGTGGCCTGGGGATTCGGCGCTGGAGATTATGGTAGGAGCAATATTGACCCAGAATACTAATTGGAATAATGTTACAAAAGCTATAAAAAGATTGAAAAGTAAAGATTTACTAAATGTGAAATCCTTAATTAAAATTGATGAGCAGTATTTGGGCCAGTTAATAAAATCATGTGGTTATTATAATCTAAAAGCAAAGAGGCTTAAAAATTTCATCAGTTTTTTTTATCAGAAGTACCATGGCTCGATAGATTTATTATTCAATAATAACAATGACCTGTTCTCTTTAAGAGGGGAATTGTTATCAGTAAACGGTATTGGACCGGAAACTGCTGACAGCATCCTGCTGTATGCTGGTGAAAAACCTATTTTTGTAGTTGATGCCTATACCAGAAGAATATTCCAGAGGCATAAATATATTTCTTCTGAAGATAATTATGAACAGATTCAGCAATACTTTATGAAAAATTTGCCAATGGATTATAAGCTATATAATGAATTTCATGCTCAAATAGTGATGCTGGGTAAAAAATATTGTAAGCGGAATAATCCAAATTGTCAGGATTGCCCGCTGTCAGATTTTTAAATAGTAGCAATTAACCGAATTACTGTTTCTTAAGTTGCTTATTTACTATTAATTAGATAAAATGTTAATGTTAAATGTATTAAAATATTGATATCTGTACCAAAAATATAAATTTCAATTACATATCTACCTGTAAGACCCACAAGGCAAGTAAAAAAAAGAATAAAAACAGGAGTTATTATTTATAGATAATGAATGAAAAAGAATTCCAAAAATATATTCTTGATGCAGAAGATAAAAATTTATCATTATTTGCCACTAAAAATTCTGCTGCCCAAAGGCAAACAAGCACTTCTCATCCCCTAAGGGGCCCTTTTTCAAGGGATAGGGATCATATATTATATTCCGGATCTTTCCGCCGTTATATCGGGAAGACTCAGGTAATATACAATGCAGCCAGCTTTGATGAACAACTGGCAAACCGAAGTATCCATACATTGCAGGTTTCACAAATAGCTCGTTCTATCGGTAAGGTCTTGAAATTAAACCAGGATTTAATTGAAGCTATCGCCCTGGGACACGATTTAGGTCATGCGCCTTTCGGACATGATGGAGAAAGAATTTTACAGGAGATATGCGAAAAACACAATTTAGGTCTGTTTTTTCATAATGTTCACAGCTTAAGGGTAGTAGATGTTTTGTCTAATGCTAATCGTGGAATGAATTTAACCTTTCAGGTCAGGGATGGGATTATATCACATGATGGTGAGGTAAATGAAAATACTGTAAAACCGGATAAGAGTAAAACTGAAGAGGATATCCAGGATTACATCAGGAGAAAACAAAAGGGAGAAAAGGCAGTTATTTTCCCCTCAACCCTGGAAGGATGCCTGGTACGTTTTACTGATTCAATATCTTATATCGGGCAGGACTTTGAAGATGCTATACGTATTGGTTTAATAAAAAAAAAGGATTTACCGGAAGATATCAGGGATAAACTTGGAGACAATAACAGTGATATTATTGATACTTTAGTTCGAGATGTTATCGAGCAGTCATATGAAAAAAATGAAATAATGTATTCAAAAGATATTGCTGAATGTGTTTTTTTGCTTAAAACTTTTAATTTTAAACATATATATGAAAATAAGGCTTTGAAAAAGGAAAGAGAAAAAATAAGAAAAGCATTCTTTAGCCTTTTTGATTATTTTGTGAATGCAATTAAAGAGGGAAAAAAAGAGTCAATAGTTTACCGGGAATGGATTTTTAACAGGGGAGAAGATCAGGGCAAAGAATATCTGAATACTTATTCTCCTGAAGAAGTTGTGGTGGACTATCTTGCCTCAATGACGGATCGGTATTTCTTAAATGCTTATGAAAATTTGATATTGGGGAAGTAGTAACCTTTACCCTGGATGGAATATTCTATTATATATAGAAATTTAAAACCAATTTTTTGGTATTTTACAATACTCATAGTTAATCATAATTTTAGAAAAATATTTAAAATATTAAAATAACTATTATTCTATTTATTTAGTATTATGTTATAATAATTAAACTGAAAATTAAGACGCATATAAATTCTTATAATTATAAGAATAATTCTGAATTTAAATAACTGACAGCAGTTTGAAACATTACTGTTAACTGAGATTTAATCAAATAAATATATAGAAATATCGGAAAATAAATAATAAGGTTAAAAATAGAGGAATAAGATAGAAAAACACACTAACGTATTAATAAAATAATCATTTAGGAGTCAGTAGGTTGTCCATAAATAGATATAGCAATTTTTGTAAACAACGTAACACGAAGAGTTTTGTGAGGTCAAATAAGAAACGCACTCCAACTCAAAAAGGTTTATTAGGGATTGGAGCTTTATTAATAGTAATAGCAGGAATTAGCATATTATTTAATATACCATTTATGTCATTAGGACTGGAAGGGGAAGAAGAAAACAATCAAAACAGGAATACAGAGACAGGTTCAAATATAATAACTGATACCCTGACTACTACGTCAAATACATCTGTGTCCGCTGATAACAGGAGTCTCAGTCAGATGCAAACATATTCTGAGGAACAGTTGGCAAATAATTTATCTCAAGAAAACAGCAGTTCTATTAAGGGATTGCAAGAAATTCGGGATGAACTTGATAAGATTGCCCAGCAACAGGAACAACTGAATATTGATGAGTTTCGTTTGAAATATAATTATTTGCAAAGGGAAGACATTCAAAGAGTTTCCGGAAATTTAAATGCCGGAGAAACACTTTATCAGCATCTGGTAGATCATAACATTTCCCCTACAGAAATTTTACGTTTACAGGAAATAGTTAAACCAGTAGTGGATATCAGTTATATGAATATTGGAACAAAATTCACTGTTCATTATAATAGTGAAGGAAAGATAATCCAGTTTGATTATCAGCCGAATCAGCTTGATGTATATCATATTAAAATTCCTCAAAATGAACTGGACAATATAGAAGTGAATAAAGATGAGATATACCGAGAGATAGTCTGTTTTGAAGGCGAAATAAAGAGCTCTTTATATGAATCTATGGTTGAGTTTTGTAATTCCGGCCAATTAGCTGTACAGCTTGCTGAGATATTTGCCTGGGATATTGACTTTTTAACTGAATGCCAACCTGGAGATAGCTTTAAAATTATGGTAGAAAAACTATACCGTGGAGATTTTTACCGGTGGGGAGATATACTGGCAGCAGTCTATGAAGGTGAAATGCTCAGCACTCATACAGCCATACTTTTTGAAGACTCAAGTGGTTCCAATAATTATTATGATTCTGAAGGAAGATGTTTACAAAAAGCTTTTTTAAGGGCACCATTGGATTATAAATATATAAGTTCTCATTATACTGAAAGCAGACTTCATCCCATTTTAAGAATTCATCGGCCACATCGTGCCATAGATTATGCCGCTCCAACCGGGACTCCTATAGTAACTATCGGAGCAGGTACAGTAATTTCAAAATATTATGACCAGGGTGGTTACGGAAATTATGTAGAAATAAGACACGTTAATGGTTATGTAACCGGTTACGGGCATTTATCAAAATTTGCCCAGGGTTTGCAGGTTGGACAAAGAGTGGAGCAGGGGGAAATTATCGGGTATGTTGGTGCTACCGGCCTTGCTACCGGCCCTCATCTTGATTTTTCCATAAGCAAGGATGGAGTTAGATTTAATTTCCTGGATTTGGAGATGCCACCAGCCAGCTCAATAAGCGCAGATTACAGAAATGAATTTGATATGGTTAAGGAAAATTATCTTTCTATTTTGCAGGAAAATATATAGAATATTATTAAGAGATTAATTTAAAATATTTTTCCCAGAAAAAGGAGGGAAATGATTATGAGATCAAAGAAGTTTATTTTTAAAGTCATTGTACTTTTATTACTATCAATCGCATTTCAGGCTTTTATGCTTACTGGCGCTGCCCAGGATGTTGAAATATTCAGTCAAACCGATGCCGAAGCAGTAGAATTATTACAAAAAGCCGTAGGCAAGATGGAAGAGGCATTAGATACATATCAGGCGCATTATCCAGGCAGGGTGTTATGGGCTGATGCAATCGATTATGCCCAGCAGGCATTGGAAATTGACCCTAATTTTATCGAAGGCAATTATTACCTGGCATTAATGTATCAACATACTAACTGGTATTACCGGGAAGCAGAACAGTGGAAGAGATATTTAGAATTAATTGAAAGAACTGACTTAACTTCTCCACAGGTCAAGCAGAACCTGGCTTATGCTTATTATCGACTGGGCTATAATTCTTATGAGAAGGGTGATAATGAGCAGAGTCTGATATTCTTTTTAAATTCAATAAGGGAATATCCGGACCTTATTGATTCCAATTATTGGGCAGCACGAGTATTTTATGAAGCTGATGATTTAGAAAATTCTTTATTCTACTGGAGAAGGGTTTTAGATTTAGATCCGGATTTCCCCAGGGCTCAGTATTTCCATGATAAAGTGCAGGCTTCTATTAAATATGGAAAAGAAGCATATAACTGGTATGAGAAGGCTTATAATTATTATGAAGGAAAGAATTACCAGCAGGCTATTGCTTCTTACCAGGAGGCGATTAGGCTAAATTCAAGATTTACCGAAGCATATTATTGGATGGCAAGAGTTTACTTTGAAACAGGTGATTATCGAAGGGCAGTTCAAAATTATCAAAGAGTTTTAGAATTAGAACCTGGCAATACCCAGGCAGAATACTGGCTAAAAGAAGCACAGAAAAAAATGTAATGAGAGAATCAGAAAATATAGAATTTAATTATATTAAATATAGATAAAATTATTTATGAATTGTGGATATTTTTATGCACAACTATTAAAAGTTTCTTGATTTTTTTTATAATAAATGTTATAAGTAGACATAAGTATAACTATTTATAACAATATAAAGAAATCGAATATTAAGTGTGATTAAAAATATAATAGATATGTATAAAAAATATCAAAAAATATTGTCTAAAATTATCTAATTTAGGGAATAAGAATTATATAAAACATTTTCAAAGCTGAATAAATTTTTGTCGTATTATATTAATAATTGCTGATGAAAAATATTTTACAAGGATGGTGATGTGTATCGAATCAAAAATAAAAAGTTGAAAAAGGTAAACTGTCTGAAAGGACAGGACGCAAAGTTTTGGGTCTAAGGTTTGTACAATTTTTAGCAACACAGAGTAAGTACAGACTATGATTGCCAAACTACCGACTTTTTGTTATTTATATTTACCCCTGCAGGTTATTCCTGAGGGGTTTTTTTGAACCACAGGTTTTTCTGAATAAACAGATACCAAATTAGGGTATCTCAATTAAAATATAAATAATAAAAAGGAGATTAATGATGAAAAATCTACGAGTTTTCTTTCCTATAGTTTTATTGGTTTTACTAACTATTGTACTGTCAAGCTGCCAGAGTGTTGTTCCTTCCCCTGGAGCAACCGATAATGAGCTTATGATAAGGGGCAAGATAAAAATGCCTTTTACCTGCTGTACTATTGAAGAGCCAATCTTTGAAGATGAAACAGGCCATTATACTGACAGCTGGTCTGTAATACCTGAAGCCGTTGTCGAGCTGAAAGACCTTGATGATTGTAATAATGTTTTGTCTACTACTTTTGCAGATGAAGACGGCTATTATGAATTTGATGATGTTGAACTGGGTATTTATATTGTAACTGCCTACTGCCCTGTTCCGGGACAAAAAAACTATGTATTTAAAGATGTAGTTGTAAAGGAAGACGGCCAGTTTAATTATGCCGGTATCCCGGATTGTGATTCCACATCATTAGCCCTAATACTTGAATATTTAAATGATTGCTTTAAGAATACTACCTGCTTTAAAATGAATTCTGATATCCATCGTTTGGTAAAGAGTATATCTGCAGATATAAGTGACATGAGTGTCCTGGATATTATAGAGGAAGCCGAGCTGGGAACTCTACATGAAGATTTTGGTAATTTTATAGACGCCGATGATGAAGATTTGGTAGACCTGGTCTGTAATCAATTAATGGGATGCTGCATAGGCCCCGGATTTACTCCACAACCAGGACCTCCACCAGCTGTTGTTACTTACAGCTTAACCTTAGGAGTAAATCCTGAGGGTGCAGGAACAGCATCTGGTGCTGGAGACTATAATGCCAATAGTACAGCTAACATCTCAGCATCTGCTAATGAAGGTTGGCAGTTTGTTAACTGGACAGGTGATGCTACCGGAACAAACCCTGGTACTTCAGTTTTAATGAATGGAAATAAATCAGCTACTGCTAACTTTGAGGCAATCCCGACTTACACTGTGACCTTTGTCGCAGGTGATAATGGAAGCATTACCGGAACAGCTGAATTTCCTGGCATCCTAAGCGGAACAGCCTGGGGTGATGCAGTAACAGTACCGACCCCTGTCCCGGATTCCGGTTATGAGTTTGACAACTGGACACCGACATTCCCGGAAACTGTAACCGCAGATGCAACCTTTACTGCCAACTTTAAAGAAGCCGGTGATATAACGATCAACTATGTAGCAAACACAGGCGGCAGCGTTAATCCTGCTAGCGAGACCTTAGCTCCGGCAACAGGTGTCGCTTCCGGCTCGACTGCAACCGCAGATACCGGTTATGTATTTGTTAACTGGACTGATGCCAGCGACACTGTAGTTGGCACCGATCCTTTATTCGTACCCGCAAAAGTAGGCGGACTGAATGTGGCAGCTACCTATTATGCTAACTTTGTAGGTGAGTGTGAAGGCAATACCCCGCCAAAGAATGTAAGTTTAGACAACTTAACAGCAATAGCCGGCCAGGCATATAT
>JAQVMU010000050.1 GCA_028703475.1 Atribacterota bacterium
AACAGGATTAAGATTAATATGAACCAAAGAAAAAATATTCTCCAATTTTTCATAATTTTGTCTCCTTTTTAGTAAGACTAAATAGACATAAAATGATTATTTAATTATAAAATATTTTTATAAATCTATTATAGTACAGAAACTTTTATTAAACTATAATAGCAAGAAAGAAATATTAATTAATTTGAATATTTTTGGTAAAAAGGTATAATTAAAATTACATTTTATGAGTAAAGGGAGGAATAATATATGGAAGATGGCAGTCCGTGGATTGCCATAGGTATTGTTGTTTTTCTTATTATTATTAATGGTATTTTGGCTTCAAGTGAGATTTCTTTGATTAGCCTGAAAAAAGTGAAATTAAGAAATAAAATTGAGTCAGGGGATAAAAAAGCAAAATTACTACTTGAAATGAAGCAGAATCCCAGTGATTTTCTCTCTACAATACAGATAGGCATTACCCTTGCAGGATTATTATCAGGTGCATTTGCTGCCGATACCCTGGCTAAGCCATTAATTAAATGGCTTTCAACTTTTGCTATTCCGCAAACCTGGCTTTCTTTTATTGACATATTTATGGTTTTCTTAATAACTATAATTTTGACATATTTTATGCTTGTTTTTGGTGAATTAGTACCAAAAAGACTTGCTATGAGAAACCCCTATAAAATTAGTTCGCGTTTTGTTTCTCCAATTATATTCCTGTCAGTAGTCACAAAACCTCTTGTTCGATTATTATCCATTTCTACTAATTCAGTATTGCGTTTTTTAGGAATAGAGCCTACTCAGGATGAACATATTATGACTGAAGAAGAAATATTGCTTAACCTGAGGGAAGGTAGAGAGCAGGGAACTATTGAAGAAACAGAAGAGCATATAGTCAAAAATCTATTTAAATTTACTGATTCTCTGGTGGAAGATGCCATGGTACATCGAACTGAGATACAGGCAGTTCCTGTAGAATCATCATTTATAGATATAGTGAAAATGATGAAGAAAACATCTCACGGTAAATTTCCTGTTTTTGAAGAAAGTATCGACAAAATAGTGGGTGTTGTGTATAGTAAGGATTTTATCTCTATGTATCCATCAGAAGAAGTAAAAACACCTATTCTAAAGGTAAAAGATATAATGCGTCCCCCATTTTTTGTGCCTGAATCGCACTTGCTGGTTAATCTTTTTAGTGAAATGAAGCAGCATAAGGATTATCTGGCTGTGGTAGTGGATGAGTATGGTGGAACATCCGGAATTATTACCATGACTGATATTTTAGAGGAGATTGTAGGAGATATAGAGAAACCGTATATCGAGATGATACAGAAGATTACCGGTGGTGGATTTCTTGTTGATGGTCGAATAAAAATGAAAGATCTATTGGAGTTTCTCAATATAAGTATCGACACGGACGAAAATAATACTTTGAGTGGTTTTATCATCGATAGCTTAGGATACGTACCCGAAAAAGAAGAATCACCGGAAGTTGAAGTTGAAAGTTATATATTTCGTGTTAAGGAAATGAGCGGTCCGTTAATTCATTCTGTTTATATTAAAAATAAATAATAACATAAATAATCCAGCTGTTTAACTTTACAGGATTATAATAAAACTTGAATAGAATCTACAATAATAACCAAATCAATAATATTTCTGCAACAAATTTATAATAAAAAAATATAAAAATAATTTAACTAAACTCGTAGTATATTTAGTAAAATCAAAATTATTAAAATTTATTTAAAATAAGGATAATCCATCTATTTTTAGGAGGAGATCATTAATATGAAAAATTGTTTGAGTTTTTACGCATAATAAGCTATAAAAGAAAAATATAATTGATATTAATATATAAATTTCGTCCATTAATTATATTTACCTGTTGGTTGTTTTAGTTTATTGAAAAATATTTTTGTAAGCAGTCCATTATAAAGCTAAAAAATTAAGGAGTATATAAAATGAAGAAAAAGATAGTTATTGTTGGAGCAGGATATGCAGGAATCCTGACTGCCAAAAAATTGTCTAAAAAATTTAAAGATAAGAACGAAGTTTCTATCACAATAATTGATAGAAATCCATACCATGCATTGCTCACTGAGCTGCATGAGGTAGCGGCTAGTCGGGTGAATGAAGAAAGCATCAGGGCAAGTTTAAAAAAGATATTTGCCGGAAGGAATGTAAAAGTTGAGCTGGATAATATAAATTCTTTTGACTTTGACAAAAAACAAGTAGTTGGAGAGGAAAATACATATGATTATGATTATTTAGTTCTCAGTGCCGGTTCAAAGCCAACTTTTTTTGGAGTAAAGGGGGCTGCAGAAAATACCTTCCAACTTTGGTCTTATGATGATGCGTTAGCAATTAGACACCATATTCAGAATGTATTTAGCAAAGCCAGTCGTTTAAGGGATAAAGAGGAGAGAAAAAAGGTACTCACATTTTTTATAGTCGGTGCAGGTTTCACAGGGGTAGAAATGGCCGGTGAATTAGCTGAGTATATACCAATTATAACTGAAAAATTTGAAATTGACCATGATGAAGTAAGTATCAATATAGTTGATATTTTAAGCCGTACAATACCTAATCTGCCGGAAGAACTCTCAGAAAAAGCTGAAAGGTATCTTAAGAAGCTTGGTGTCAATTTATTTCTTAACTCTAATGTCTGTGAAGTAGGTCCTGATTATATCCAGATTATTCAGAATAATCAATGTAACCAATATGATACAAATACAGTAATCTGGGGTGCCGGGGTTGAAAGTGCAGATATTGCCGGAAAAGCTGCTGAGGTATTAGAATCCGGAAACAGGAACAGGATAAAAACAGATGCCTATCTCCGTTCAGTAAATTATAACAACGTATTTGTTATTGGAGATAATATGCTTTATATACCGGAAGGGGAGGAAAAGCCTGTGCCACAAGTAGTAGAAAACTGTGAACAGAGTGCAGCTGCAGCTTCCCATAACATTCATTGCTTAATCAACGGTAAAGAGAATCTAAAAAAGTACAAACCAAAGTTTCACGGATTTATGGTATCTATTGGCGGACGTTATGGTTTAGCCCGTGTTGGTTTCCCAAACTTTATGATTAATTTGCCATCATTCCTGGCCATGTTTGTCAAACATTTTGTCAATGTTATGTATTTTGCCCAGATATTAGGATGGAATAAAGTATTCAGCTATCTTAAACACGAATTTTTTACTATACGAAATTGCAGGAGTTTTGTAGGAGGACACTTTTCAAACCGCACTCCCAGCTTTCTTCTTGTTCCATTAAGAATCTGGCTTGGTCTGGCCTGGATATTAGAGGGAGTTAAAAAGGTAAGTGAGGGCTGGTTTTCAGAGACTAAGCTGACTTCTTTTTTTGGATCAGCAACTGATTGGTTTAATTCAGTTTTAGGGATTACTTCAGAAGCTGTTGAAGCCACAAGTTCAGCTACAGCTGCTGCAGGAGCAAATGAGACAGTCCAGAGTATTGGCACTGCTATAATTAACTGGAACATACTGGGATTATTTAAAGTATATTTTGTAAGTGGCAAGGAACTTATAGAGTCAACTTTAGGTGACTTTGCCTTAAAACTTGATGTTCCGCTTATCAACTGGTTTATTGATAATATTGTTTTGTCTGGTGATACTATTCAGATTTTTATGCAGTCAGGAATTGTGATAGCTGAAATAGCAATTGGATTAGCCTTAATCGGAGGTTTATTTACATTTCCTGCAGCAGGTGTTTCCCTGATTTTATTATTAATGTTTACCTGTACTACCGGTGTTTACCTGAATAATTTTTGGATGATATTTGCCGGTATTGCAGTGCTTATTGGTGGAGGGAGAATCTTTGGTCTGGATTATTACGTAATGCCCTGGCTGAAAAAATGGTGGAAGAATATACCAATTGTAAGAAAGTTGTATATTTATAATGATTGATAGTGTTAAACAGGCTGATACTGTAATTGAATATAGTTATGAAGAAGCTCTTGATATTCTGAAAGACGAGATAGATAAGATATTATCAGCTTCCCCAAAAATTATTCGGGAATATACAATGCATTTAGGCAAGAGCTTCGGTAAATTGATGAGAGCAAAATCTATCCTGATATGTGCTGAGAATAAACAGGGTTTTGTATTAAGCAATGCTGTTATACTTGCTAATGCAATAGAACTTCTGCATCTTGCTACTTTAGTGCATGATGATGTTATTGATAAATCTGACATGCGACGCGGAAAGGTTACCTTGCAGAAAAAATACGGGAATAGGATTGCAGTAATCTGTGGAGATTACCTGTTAAGCGTGGCTTTAAAGATGGTTGCCGCAGTTTCTGACAAAGAAAAATATCTGGATAAAAAAATTCCGGATTTTGTTGGAAATATTTGTTTGGGAGAATTGCGTCAGCAAATTAATAATGGCAATTACAACCTGTCTGTCTTTCAGTATTTAAGGATTATTTCCGGGAAAACTGCATGTATGTTCAAGACTGCCTTTTATGCAGGAGCATCCCTGGTAGAGGAAGATGAAACTAAAATTAGAAAATATGCTAAAATTGGCCATTATCTTGGGATGATTTTTCAATTGACTGATGATTGTATGGATTTTGAAACAACCGAAACAATAGCCAAAAAACCTGTACAATCAGATTATGAAAAAGATGTAATTACATTACCATTGATACATACATTTAAAGTTTTTGAAAATGTCAGAGAAAAAGCTAAAATCCACATCCTGACAAGGTCTGAAATAAATAAATTAGTAAAGAAATCAGGTGGGCTTTTATATACAAGAAAATTAGCCAGAAAATATTATAAAAAAGCCATAATGTTAATTCAGGAATTAGAAATAACCGAACAAAAGAGAGAGAGGATAGTATCATTGCTGGATAATGCCTATCGTGTTTTTTAGCTTCTACAGTAAAATTTACATTACATATATCTATAAAATATATTAGAGTAAAAAAATGATAAATAGATTTCTAAGTTTTATAGAAATAAAAACAAAAATTACCAGTATATTTGCCTTCCTTTTAGCATTGGCATATCTTTTTTATATACAGCAACCGATTAATTGGAGACTGACTGTAATTTTCTTTGCTTCAATGTTTATTTTTGATCTTACAACAACATCAATAAATAATTATATTGATACTAAAACCAATGACCAAAAATTACAATTCAAGCGAAAAACTGCTTTATTAATATTATTCTTACTGTTAAGCATCAGTACTTTATTGGGGTTATATCTGGCAATACTGACAGATCTTGTGGTGCTTTTCCTGGGAGGATTATGTTTTCTAACCGGCATCTTCTATACATTCGGTCCAATTCCTATTTCCAGACTACCACTGGGAGAAATATTGTCAGGTTTGTTCTATGGATTTTTTATTCCCTTCATAATGCTATATATTAATATGCCAGAAGGAACCTATCTCACATATGGTCTAAACTATGAACCTTTATCCATATTTATTAGTCTTAATATTATGCCCATCATAACTATAATTTTGTTATCTGCAGCACCGGTATGTACTACTGCAAATATCATGCTGGCAAATAATATATGCGATTTGGAAAAAGATGTCAAAGTAAAACGCTATACCTTGCCTTATTATATTGGAAAGAAATCATTATTTTTATTTGC
Organism: Atribacterota bacterium; assembly: GCA_028703475.1. Lineage (NCBI taxonomy): Bacteria > Pseudomonadati > Atribacterota > Atribacterota bacterium. The sequence continues at coordinate 5,623 of JAQVMU010000050.1, forward strand.
CTGGTTATACTATATAATTTATATCACTACAATACTTATGGTATTTTTAAAAATATTACCCCCGCTTGTTTTGCTATTCATACTTACTCTTTTTATTGTTCAGAAAAATGTCAAACAATTTTTTAAACTGCAAGATAAAGAAAGGACATTCCCGTTATCGATAAAAAATTATATAATCATTATGGGAAGCAACGTGTTTTTGATATTTTTAAGCGGTTTATTATAGTAACAGGAACAATTTAGCTATATGAAAAAATATGATATTATTATAATCTTATTTATCCTGTTAATCAGTTTTTTCTCATACCTAATCTATCAGAATCAAGTTTCAAATAATCCGTTAAGAGCTGAAATTTATCATTACTCAGAATTAGTTGAGACAGTACCCTTAGATCAGGGCATTGACAGGATATTTTCTGTTAAAGAAAATGAGAATGTAATATTTCACCTGTTTATAGATGGGAACATTTGTTTCGAAGAATCAGATTGTCCGGATAAGTTATGTATAAAAACAGGAAAGATAAGCAAACCTGGTCAATTTGCTGCCTGTTTGCCCAATGGCTTGTTGTTAAAAATTGTCAGCGCTGATTATAATAATCGGGATGTAGATATAATAGTTGGAAATTAAAGAGAATCGGGATGCAGATGGAAAATTATGAAGCTTACCGTTTAACCGGTAATATGAGCAAAACGAAAGTAATGATATTTACGGGATTATTATTTGCCATTGCACTCATTCTTTCTTTGGTGGAAAGCATATTTCCGGTTATGCCGATGGTGGTTCCGGGGGTTAAGTTTGGTTTATCGAACATTATTGTAATGTATGCAATTTTCTTTTTAGGAGCAAAAGAAGCTTATCTTATAGCAATTTTAAAAGCAATATTTGTTTTTTTTACCAGGGGTTTTATAGCAAGCACGTTGAGCCTGTCCGGGGGATTGCTGTCTATTACCTGTATGTTATTAATTTTGTTTCTGCTGAAACAGAACATATCAATTATTGGTGTCAGTATAATTGGCGCAGTGTCGCATAATATAGGTCAATTTATCGTAGTTTCAATAATATATGTGGGCATAAGTCTATGGTATTATTTGCCAGTCCTGCTTGTAGCAGGGATTATTACAGGTTTGCTAACTGCAACAATGTTGAAGATTTTATTGCCTGCACTAAAAAGACTGGTATAATTAATAATAATTTGATATTAATTTAAAATACTAATTAAAAATGTATTAGTATTATTTAGTACTACCAAAAAAAGGAGGAAAAGGTAATGAAGAAATTGACACTAATCTATATAGTTATTACTGCTTTATTGATATTACCGGCAGGTGCTTTCAGTCAGGAAGCCGGGAATGCAAAAATCGGTTTAGCTGTGGATACTTCTATAGCAAACTCAGCTGATGCAGGCGAGGATAATGGCCTTGCTCAGGTTGATTCAATTATTGTTGCAGTGACAGTTGATGAGAACAGCAGGATTACAAATTGTGCCATTGATTCAGCACAGACTCGAATAAATTTCTCAAAAGACGGGGAAATTCTTACCCCTCTAAATGAAGTATTTGTCGGTAAACAGGAATTGGGAGAAAACTATGGAATGGTAGTTGCTTCATCCATAGGAAAAGAATGGCATGAACAGGCCACTGCTCTTTCCAATTACGTGATTGGTAAGACAATTGAAGAAGTGAAAGGCATTTCCCTAAATGAAGAGGGCATACCTAATGAATCTGAATTAACCTCTTCAGTAACAATACATATTTCTGATTTTATTACAACAATTGAAAAAGCAGTTAATAAGGTTGAAAACCTTGGTGCAGCAGCAAATGATAAACTTGGAATTGGATTAATAACAACTATTGATATGTCAGAAGATGCCACTGCTGAAGCAGATGGAACTGCCCAGGCCTATTCGAACATAGCTGCGGTAACCTTTGATAATGAAGGGATTATTACAAGTTGTATAATTGATGCTGCTCAGTCAGATGTTAAGTTTAATCGGGAAGGAAAAATTACCAGTGACTTGTCAATTAACCCGGAAACTAAAAATGAAATGGGAGATTCCTATGGCATGAAAGTTGCTTCATCTATAGGAAAAGAATGGTATGAGCAGGCAGAAGCATTTGCAAATTACATAATAGGTAAAACTATTGAAGAAGTAAAAGGCATTTCTTTAGATGAAGAGGGAAGGTCATCTGAATCTGAATTAGCCTCTTCGGTAACCATTCATATAGGACCATTTATTGAGATAGTTGAAAAGGCATATAACTCAGCAAAATAAAAGTAAAATATTAATACATATTAGTTTCTTTTGAAGATAAAAATGAGAGGTGAGTTTTACAACTGCCTCTCATTTTGTATACACAATAAGATTCCAGGTTATTAAAGCATAGTTCACGACAAATTATTTCTATTTCACTTAAAAATTTTGGAAAAATCTTATGAATAAAAAATTTAATCGATATTTAAATAAAACCAGCACAAAAATTTATATAAAAATATTTTTGTCCGTTATCATCAGTATATTTATTTTTTGTGTTTCAGCCTGTGAGAAACCGGAGAAAAAAAGATATGAAGCCCAATTTCTTACTTTATTTGATACAGTGACACAGATTGTAGCCTATATGGATAGTAAAGAACAGTTTCAAGAGCATGTAAATCAGATCTATCAGGATTTAGAGGCATATCACCAGTTATATGATATATATAATTCATATGAGGATATTATTAATATAAAAATAATTAATGATAGTGCCGGAGAAGAGCTATCCGAGATTGACAGCCGAATTATAGACTTGCTTTTGTTTGCTAAAGATATCTATCAACAGACAAATGGAAAAGTAAATGTTGCCATGGGTTCTGTATTATCTATCTGGCATGAATATCGGGAAAGAGGAATACAGGATCCAAAAAATTCCGAATTGCCCCAAATGGATTTACTTGAAGAAGCAGCCAGGCACACAGATATAAATAAACTTGTTATTGATAAGGAAGTCTCTACAGTATTCATCAAGGACTCCGAGATGAGTCTTGATGTAGGTGCAATTGCCAAAGGATTTGCAGTAGAACAAGCCAGCCGGAATGCTATAAATAGAGGATTTACTTCCGGATTAATAAGTGTAGGTGGAAATGTAAAAATAATTGGCACTAAAGATTTTAACATGGAAGGAGAATCCTGGAATATTGGAATTCAGAACCCTGAATCACCTGGTGTTGAATCAAATTTACATATAGTCTATCTGTCAGATCAATCCCTGGTTACCAGCGGGAATTACATTCGATATTATACAGTGAATGGGAAAAAGTATCATCATATAATTGACCCCGAAACATTATATCCGGCAGATTATTTTATTGCCGTTACAATAATATGTGAAGATTCAGGTGAAGCCGATGCACTGGCTACTGCCATTTATAATATGCCTTTGGAAGAAGGATTGGCATTAATTGAAAATAAATCGGGAGTTGAAGCTTTTTGGATTCTACCAGATGGCGAGCAAAAATTTTCTACAGGTTTTCAGAAATTTTTAGTAGAATAACCTCTGCTTTTTTTATTCTAAAAGCAATTAATCCAATTAATTCATAATCATTATCTCTGAAAAATTGCAGACGGTACAACTTTTCGTAATGATAAAAATTTACAAATCAGTTTTAAGGAATTTTTTTTGCGAGGCGTCTTATTTATTACTATAAGTAAGCATTTTAAAATAGAAATCATACAGGATGTTTTCATTGTTGAATGTGAGGCAGATAAATTATAATAAAAATAATTAGATAAACTGTTTGAACGAATTTTAATATATATTTTAATATAATAAAATTTAATTTAAAAAAGGTAATAATTACATGAAAGAACATCAGGTTTTGCTGGTAATTGATATGCAAAATGAAGGTTTGTTAAATAGGGATGTGTTTAATAAATATGAGCTAATAAATAATGTAAATAGTATAATAGATTTTTTTCACAAGAATAAAAAACCTGTATTTTTTATTCAACATTCCAATAAATCATTTTTAAAAGCAAACACTGATGGTTGGAAAATTTATGAAGCTTTGCATTTATCCAAGGAGGATAAAATTGTAAATAAGAGGAATATAAATGTTTTTCGAGAACAGCATTTTTTGTCTTTGCTTGAGGAATACAGGATAGAAGAGGCTATTATAACAGGATTAGTTTCTAATGGGTGTATTAATGCGGCCTGTCTTGGTGGGTTAGATATGGGAATTTCTGTAACATTAATTAGTGATGGGCATAGCACCTTTTGCAAGAATGCAGAAAAGGTTGTCTCAAAATATAATTTACAGCTGGAAAAGCAGGGAGTAAGGGTAATTCCTGCCCTAAAATGGTTAAGAATACAATTATAGATTCCAGGGTTTAATTTTTTAATATAGTTTGATAAAATAACTTTATTAAAGTAGCAGTAAGTAATACTGTCAGGGAGTTTTTATGTTTAATAGAAGTTATAATAGGATTAACTTTAAGTTAAAGACAATTCTTTATATGTTGTTTTTACCAGCAGTATTTTTAGTATTAACCTCCTGCAGCATAATTCCCGGGATAGGACAGTTTAATCCAGAAGGTAACTGGGAATTAGAGAAAACTGAACATTTTGATATTTATTATCGGGCTGATTCTTATGCTGAGGAAAATTTAGACGATATTGTCCGGGTTCAGGAGGAAACCTATCAATATATCCTGGAACAGCTGAATGTCCAGTTTGATGAAACAATTTCCATTTATATCTATCCAACACCGGAAGACGCAGGATGGGATCATGTGCAGGGTTTAGCCTATAACCGACAAAAAGTCGTATTAGGGGTATATAGTGAAAAAGGCAAATCAATAGGAGTTGAAGGAGCTTCTGCTCATGAAATAACACATGTCATTACCTGGAATGCAATAGGCAAACCCGGAACCACATTTCTAAATGAAGGCTTAGCAGTTACAATGGATGGAGTGTGGCATGCTGTATCTGATCCTATTACAGATTTACATCAATGGACTAAAAAGTTTATGGATGAAGATAAGCTTCCTGCTATAAGTGAGATGGTCAGTAGCTGGAATTCTCTCGATACTTTAATAACCTACCCGGTTAGCGGTTCTTTTGTATCTTATCTTGTAGATAAATATGGAATGGAAAAATTTAAAAAAATGTTGGTAGAAGCAAACAGACTCAATTTTAATTCAAAATGCCAGGAGATTTACAACAAGGAATTATCCACATTAGAACTGGAATGGAAGGTATATGTTATGGAGATAACTGCTTAACACAATTATTAATTATTTACTTATACCTTTTATAACTTATATCCAGTGATTTTTGAATCCATATTTAAAATTTAACTATTTATAATTTTTAGTTAAGGATCACAATTTTGTTAAATTTTCTTATCTGATATGGTTTCCTGATAAATTAAATTCTTTTATGTATACCTGAAAGGAGTAAATAAACTACACAAGTGATAAGAAAAATTCAAAAAAGTGACCTGGAACAAGTTTTAAATATTTGGCTGGAAGCATCAATTATTTCCCATGATTTTATTGATAGTAATTATTGGGTTTCAAAGATAAAGGATATGAAATATACATATATACCAAGCTCAGAGTCTTATGTTTATGAAAATAAGACTGGTATTTGCGGTTTTTTCTCATTATCTGAAAATATTTTAGCTGCTATTTTTGTTGCACCAAGTCAACAAAGTAAGGGAATTGGAATGAAATTGCTACAAACCGCAAAAGAATTACGAAGGGAACTGATTATAAATGTATATAAAGAAAATCAAAAAAGTATTCGATTTTACGAGAAAGCAGGATTTTGGTTTGTAAAGGAACAAGAAGATAAAAACACCGGTCATCTGGAAATAGTTATGCGATGGCCTTAAGAATATAATGTAATAATTTTGGATATAAATGTAAGGAGTAGGTAATAGTTAGCAGTTAGGATTTGGTAAAGATAGATCCGAGATGTAAGGTAAAATGCCAAATTTGCCAATTAACTTATTTACCGACCTATTAGTCAATAAAAACAGGTATTGGTATACTATAAGTTTTAGTTGTCAGTTCTCAGCTTTTAAAAAAAATCAGGTAAAGGAAAAATATAAGTAGAATAATGTTTGCAGTAGTTTTTGAATAAATTTTAATATTATATAGTATAGTAGATAATTGGCACAAAATTATGGCTATATATCAAGAAAGAACGGATTTATATGAAATATTTATCAGTTATAATTACAGTAATCATTTTAACATTAGCATTTTCTGTTATTGGATTCTTTTATTATTGGGCATTCCAGAATTCTCCATTACCTCCAATCTTTA
>JAQVMU010000051.1 GCA_028703475.1 Atribacterota bacterium
TTTTTTTCTTTTAACTGAAACAATAAGCTAAAAGAAAACTTTCTTTGATTTATAATTGGTTAAAATTATTCTTTATATTTCTACTGCTTTTTGTATTATACTGAAAACTGTAAACTGATAACTGAAAACTTTCTTTTACCCTTCCAGCATCAATCTTTCTAATTCCAGTGGTTCGATGTATTTCCCATCCTTGAATGCTCTCATATTACCACCGGAAATCTCATCAATTAAAATTATCTGTCCGGTATCCTTTAATCTGCCAAATTCCAGCTTGATATCGTATAACTCAATGCCCTTTTCTGCCAATATCTCTTTTATGATATTGCATATTCTTTTGGTCAGATTCTTTAGTGTCTTATACTCGTCTTTAGATAGAATTCCCAGCATATCAAGGGCATCATCTGTTATTAAAGGGTCATTACGCTCATCATCTTTCAGGGTAACTTCAACCAGCCCATCCAGTGGCTGGCCTTCTTTTGTATACAAACCATAGCGTCGCAAAAAACTTCCTACTGCCCTGTAACGACAAATTATTTCAAGGCCTTTCCCAAATACTTCCGCTGCTTTTACAGTCATAGTGGCTTTTTCAATATCAGCATCTATATAATGGGTAGGTATGTTTTTTTCTTTCAGTCTTTCAAAAAACAATTTTGTCAACCTTAAACCTGCCCTGCCGGCTCCTTCCATGGTTAAACCAACAGTATTTGAACCCGGATCAAATACACCATTCTCTCCTGTTACATCATCTTTGAACTTTAACAGGTAATTTCCATCTTCCAGTACATAAACATCTTTTGTCTTTCCCTGATATACAAGTTTCATCTTAAAACCTTCCCTGTATTTATAATTTTAAAATTATTCTATATCAATATTTGTGTTAAGGCAAACATGTTTTAAATTATTTTTCTTTTAGATTTTTATCCTTTTTTAGCTGTCCTTTTACCCGGATACTCAGATGAAAAAATTCAAAATTTCCTTTTTTATTTTCTCTTTAGTTGGAATAACTTCTTTTTCCAGTGTTTCGCTGAAAGGAATCGGGGTATCCAGAGAACCAATTCTTTTTGGAGAACATTTGATATATCTGAAAGACTCTTCTGATTCTGTTACAGCTGTAATTATTTCTGCATGTATTCCACCGGTTGCCGGAGATTCGTCTACAACCAATAACCTTCCGGTTTTTTTTACAGAACTTATAATAGTGTTTTTATCTAAGGGAATCAAAGTCCTGGGGTCTATCACTTCTATGTCTATCTTACTTCTTAACTCTTCAGCTACCTCCATGCAATGGGTAACCATCCAGGAAGTTGCAACTACGGTTATGTCTTTGCCCTCCTTTTTTATTGCTGCTTTGCCAAGGGGCAGTATGTACTCTTCTTCGGGAACTTCGCATTCCTTAAAATAAAGCTGTTTATGTTCAAAGAATAAAACCGGATTGTTATCACGAATAGCACTTTTCAATAATCCTTTCGCATCATAAGCGTCAGAAGGAGCTACTATTTTTATTCCTGGTATATTCATAAACATTGAGTGGACCGTCTGAGAATGCTGTGCTCCTCCGCCAAACCAGCGTGAACCCTCAGGTGTTCTTATTACCATAGGTACTGACCATTCTCCGTTTGACAGATAGTTTATCTTGGCTGCCTGGTTTAAAATTTGATCCATTCCAACCATAATAAAATCCGCAAACATAATTTCTACTACCGGTCTCATGCCTCTCATTGCTGCTCCAACAGCCGTGCCTATAATTGCACCTTCTGAAATAGGAGTATTCCTAACACGGTCTTTTCCAAACTTTTCTACCAGTCCTTTATTTACTCCAAACCCGTATCTTGTTATATCTTCACCGTAAGCTATTACACTCTCATCTCTGTACATCTCTTCATACAATGCTTTTTTCAGAGCTTCCAGGTAGGTAGATTTACTCATTGGCTTCTTCCTCCTGGTAGATATTTTTAGTGACTGTATCAGACAGGGGAAAATCACTTTTAATAGCAAAATCTACCGCTTTATTAATTTCTTCCTGTACCTCTTCTTCTATTTCTTTAATTTCTTGAGAGCTAATGGTATTCATTTTGAGAAGCTCTTTTTTGTATTTTTTTATTGGGTCATGAATCTCTTTCCATTTATTCTGCTCTCCTTCAGGTCTATAGTTACCCAGGTCTCCTGCAGAATGTCCTCTTAGGCGATACACTAAAAATTCAAGCAAGACAGGTCCTCCTCCATTTCGTACTTTCTCAAGAACCTGTTTTGTTTTTTTATAAACCTTGATAACATCAGTTCCGTCAATCGTGTATCCGGGCATATCATAAGCAGCAGCCCGCTCAGAAATTCTTTTTATCTTTTGATGTTCTTCTTTTTTGGTAGCTGCCCCATAATGGTTGTTTTCACAGATATAAATTATTGGTAAATTCCATACGGCAGCCATATTTAATGATTCATGAAAAAAACCAATATTGGTTGCCCCGTCTCCAAAAAAACTTACTGTAACTGCCTTGTCCTTTTTAACCTGGCTAGCCAGAGCTGAACCGGTAGCTACACAGATATTTCCACCAACTACTCCACTTGCAACCGCCATTCCTCTTTTTTTATCAGAAAGATACATGCTCCCACTTCTGCCCCTGTTTGTACCGGTAACTCTTCCGTAACATTCAGAAATTATACTTTTAGGTGATGTACCGCGGGCTAAAAAATGACCATGGTTTCTGTGATTGGAAAAGATGATATCTTTTTCAGAAAGGGCTTCCATTACTCCTGCTGCTATGGCTTCCTGACCATGATAGGTATGAAGGTGGCCGTTTAGTTTACCTTCTCTAAATAATTTTTCGAGTATATCTTCTAATGTACGAATTCTAACCATTGTTCTAAACAATCTTATTTCCTGTTCAATATCCATAGCTACACATATCCGCCTTTTTTTATTAATTTCTTTAAAACATTTTTATTATCTTCAATTATTTGAATAAAATAATGCATAACATAAATAATCTTGTAAATTGTTAACTTTCTATTCATTATTTATTTTATATTTTTGTGCAGTATCATTTTATAAGTATTATAATGCTTAAATAAATATACATTTTTCACTGTTTTATGTCAATAAATGACTCTATATATGTAATTTATAAGTATTTTTACAAATATTCCTGAAAACCAATAATTTTTTAATTTTCTCTCTATTTATAGATTTAAGTAATAATATTAACTCTATATAAATTTATTGCCCCGAAATGCTCTCTTTTTTTTCTATTATTCTTTTTGTTGAAGTGCCACAATATTTTCAATATGGCTGGTTTGGGGGAACATATCAACAGGCTGAACAGCAAACACCTTGTATCCATTTAAAACAAATCGCTTTAAATCCCTTGCTAATGTTCCCGGATTGCAAGATACATATATTATTGTCTCCGGAGAAGCATTGATTATTGAGTCTATAACTTTTGTTTTTAGTCCTGTTCGGGGAGGGTCAATGATTACTCTGTCGAAAGCTTCTTTTAGATTGGGCAAAACATTTTCACAGTAACCGATAGTAAATTTACAATTTGTTATTCCATTTAACTCTACATTTCTTCTGGCATTTTTAATCGCCGGGATGCTGGAATCTATGCCAATTATCGATGAAGCCTTCCCTGCAACATTTAAAGCAAACATTCCTGAACCACAATAAGCATCCAGAACTTTATCCTGCTTATTAATATTTAAATAATTGATAACAGTATTAATCATCAAGTCATACTGCCGGGGGTTTATCTGAAAAAAATCCTCCGCTCCTAATAAAAAATAACACTTTCCTGCTTTTTCTCTTATCAATCTCTCACCGGAAAGCAGTTTAATTTTACCATTCCTTTTCTCGTATATTGTATCTATCTCCTCAGTTAGCCTCTTTTCAGTTTTTTTATCAGAATAACAGTTAATAAATTCAAGGATTGCCTGGTTGCTATTATATGACTGACGCAACATAATTGAACTATTTTCCTGCAGGTTTATTCCTGTAAGATTTTTCCTGATTAGAGCACTAAGGTTGTTTAATTTTGGCAGCAGCAGAGGGCAATCATCAATTTGTATTAATTGCCTGCTCTGGTTTCTGTAAAAACCCATTTTTATATCTTCAGAGTTTTTATTAATGTGCCATACAACCTTATTTCTGTAATTCCATGGTTCCTCTATTCCAATGGTTTCCAATACCTTTACCGGTACTCCGCCTATTCTTTTCACTGCTTCTTCGGTAATATTTTTCTTGAACACCAGCTGTTTTTCATAACTTACATGCTGATAGGAACAGCCCCCGCATTGATAGTAATAAGGACATTTTGGCTCTACCCTATAAGGTGAATTTTTTATAATATTCTTTAAGACTGCCCTGGAATATTTCTTCTTTTCCTCTACAATATCAACCAGTACAATTTCTCCGGGAATAGCATAAGGGACAAAAACTACCTTACCCTCATTCCTGGCTACTCCCTCTCCGTTATGACTGATGCCTTCAATTGTTAATTCCATGTATTTAAAACTCCATAAATTTTATTGCTTATATTCTTCTATATTTTTTTACTGGCAGTACTGCCAAAGATCTTTTTCATGGTAATACAATTTCCGCTACCAGTATCTCTTCTCTATCAGCAGATTCACTTATAACCAGAAAACCATTTTGTGGTTCCAAATCAAAATAATTTTTTAAGTTATCATTATTTTCCCTGCTTATAATGCTTGATTGTCCATAAAAACTAAGATCAAAAAATTCTCCATTCATCATGGGATTAATAGCATATTTAAAATACTGTAATTCACGGGTAAATTTGTAGCTGCTCTCCAGCCACTCTTCCTGCTGCCACTTTTCCCAGAGAACCGGGTTTGCCGAAGGCTGAATTAGTATTTCAGCATCCTGCTCTCTTAACCTGTTAATCACATCTTCTTTGAAGCTATCCAGGCATACAGCTATACCTGTTTTTCCTAATGTGGTATCGAATACTTTTATGTCCTCTATGTTGCCTGCAGTCAGATGCAGCCCTCCCTCCTGTTCCAGTTCCAGCAGATGTACTTTGTCCTGATAACCAACAACTCTTCCGGCAGGGTCAAAAAGATATGAGGTATTGTATATCTCCGGGCTCAAAGGGCCTTCCTGATAAAACACTTCCCCCTGGCTTATCTCATAATGAGGAAGTGGAACAGAACCGGCTACTATATACATCCGATATTTTTTTGCTAAATTACTAAAGGTGTCGAAATATGTTTTGGCAATTTCTTTATTGTAGTAATAGTATAATGCCGGTACCCAGGAAAGATTATACCTTATCCTGTACCAGGCAAGTGGCAACAAGTGTTTCATAGTCATTTTTTTTATTGCCTCTTCAATGGTATGTACCGTACTTAATGTCTCTTTATTTTTCTGGGCAATCAACATCAGTCCTATATCTTCCGGAAAAACAACCAGTGCAGGAAGGTCGGAATTTGTTTTAGTGGCAACCTCTTCCATTAAATTCTCAATCTTTTTTGTAAAGTCCTGTTGTGAATAAAAGTCTTCTATATTAAGTTTCATCTGCACTGCAACCAGCTGACCTTTGCTTTCAGCAGTACCATCAGAAATAGAAGTTGATAGTATGAGTATCGTCATAATTATCAGAAATATAAAGCTAACTTGAGTAGGCTTAAACATTTTTTACTCCTTCGACGGGATATATGTACAGAAATTAACAGCACTTTATTTGATTTCCTTTATCTTGGGTTTAATATTCTCTACCTGTCTCCACACCTCATTATAATCCAGTGCATAGTTAAAATCTTCAACTGCCTGATTTCGCATATGTTTTGTTATATCAAGGTTTCTCATAATCAGAAGTTCTTCTCTGGTTTTAGAAGCCTGGCACATACAGATACCTGAAGGAGACCAAAATCCTGAACCACCTGCAAAAGAATTTCCTGTTCTGTCAAAGACTCCTACACATGTAACTCCAATACTCCAAACCTGGTTATGAGATGCCAGTGCTGCATGTTTTAAATCCCATATATACTGATAGTAATTATCCATTCTTATGTTTAACAAAGGGTATTCCCTGATACTCCCTCTTCGCCAGGCTGCACTATTTATGATTGCATCAACCTTATCATCATATGCATACTTTTCTGCTAAAGAATTGAATACCAAATCATAACAAATATTAATTCCAAATTTTCCGTATTTAGTGTTGACAACCAGTCTCTGGTCATCTCCCCTGTAAAAATACTTTTTTTCAATGGGTGTTAAGAATATTTTGTCATAATAACAACTCAGATATTCATTATCCTGCCCGATTACATAAGTGGTATCATATAGCTTTTCTCCGTTTTGTCTGATATTATTAAATATTATTAGATTTAAGCCATCTTCAGTCATTAGACTCCTGAAATATTTTATCAAATCCGTTACAAGAGGTCCGTCTGTTACACACTTTTTAAGATTATTAAAAACTTCCTCTTTATTTTCATTTTCCGGATCCCAGACATAACCGCTTACAGGTAATTCCGGTAATACCAGAACATTAACTCTATTTTGTGCTGCTATTTCAACAATAGTTTTAAGTCTTTGTATGTTATAGTCTATATCCATACCTGAGGGATTTATATTTGCCAGCATGAATGTGGGCAAATTCTCAGTAACTGAATAAGTTCTATCCACTATTACAAAACCCTTTACTTTACTGTCTAAACCGAATATTTCTCCTTCAGGATTATTTTTTCCAAATGTTTTTTTCTCTTTATTCTTTTTATTTTCTATATAATACATCTATTTTTTCTCCATATTATAAATAAGGCAATAAAATGATTTGCATATTTATTTGTTTATTCTTTTTGAAAGACGCTAAATAAATATTAAGGGTTTTACCCTAATATTTTGCAGGTCTTTTAATAGATATTAACTTCTATTGAGCCATTTTCCCGGGAGATTTCCCGGAAGAGTTTGATAATCAATTTTCCATAAGAACCCAGGTTTTCTATTATCTTGTCTGAATAATAAATATTGATTTTTTTTTGAGAAAAGTCTGTTGATAGACAATCCCACAGCGCATCTAAATTATTACCATAATATTCGGGCAGTGACAGCTTCTCTTTTAAATACTCATGAGTTGTAACTTTGTCTGTCATTCTATATCCGTTTAGCCGTATTTCTATCATCTTAATCCCCTAATATAATCTCTCAAAAGTACTATAGTGGTCATCTGTATAAAAAATGAGTCCATCATTGGAATACACAATACGTTCGGCTCCCCGGTATCCTCCGTGATAATTGATATCACACTCGTAATATCGACGACCTTCTGCTTCCGGCAAAAGCCCTTCCCTGTTGTAAAATCTATCACCACCAATTGATTTTTTGTCAGTAACATCCCAGAGGTTCCCTTTGGAATTATCCCAGCCTAAGTCCCGGGCATCACTTTTTGTAATGAAATTTTGCGGGAGTTCTTTAAATTTATAAATATAGTCAGCCACTTCTTCTTTTGTGGAATAACTCAATCCCTCTTCTATTTTTATTTTACCAGACTCAGAATTTGTGTTTGGGGTTTTTCCATCTTCAGAAATAGCTGTATTAGATAAATTTGCCGGTTCTTCCTTTTTAGCTGATTGACATCCTACCAGGACTGCAAAAACAATAAATACCAATAGGATTGTCAGCAATTTTTTCCATTTTGTAATTGAATACATCTTTCCTCCCTGTATTAATCTTCCCAGGCCTATATTCTATATTTATTTCAAAAGCTTTGTATTTTACATAATTTGCAAATAAAAAAACTTATACATAAACATTATCTACCAAAAATACTTAATTTTTTAAAATACATCTCTACGATTTAAAAGTTTTAATTGTGACGATATGCAGAGTGACAGCCGCTGCAATAAACAACAATAACACTTTCACATAATAATCATCAACTATAAAAACAGATAATAATATGGTAAACCATAACGCAAAAATAGTCCATAATTTTACTGTGAGAGAAATACCTTTTCCTTCCCGGTAATTTTTAATATAATTACCAAACCATCTATTATGCAGAATCCAGTAATAAAATCTCTCTGAACTTCTTGCATAAGAAGCAGCAGCCAATAAAAAGAAGGGAGTGGTAGGTAAAATGGGTAAAAAGATGCCAACTACACCAAAACCAACAAAAACTGTTCCCAGTGCAATTAATGTCCCTCTTACAATCTTGTTAGATGTTTTTCTAATATTAATACTCCTCAATTTTAGTAATATTCAGGTTAACAAAAAGATTCAAGGCATCTACAAAGATTTGGCTTTCATAATTGTAGATGCCTTTATTGTTTTCTTAATAATCTTTTTTATTTTTATACCTCTTTTTACTTAAATCTTTTTAAACTAAATTATTAACACTACTCAAAATTATTACAAATAATATAACAGGAATCTATGAATCGCTTCTTCATTCATCTTATTTTTTATTATACTTTATATCCAGTTATAAATATATAGTGAAATAATTGCTCTTATTTAATGGTACTATATTCAAAATTAAGACTTTTATTTCTTATTGAATCCTTTACTGATGATACACAAAAAAATCTAAGAAATTACCAATTAAAGTGATAAAAATTATTCAGAAACTTTTAAAGCTATATTTATCATAATTACCTGATAAATATATACTCATTTTCTATTATTTCTCTTATCTCATGGCAATTAGTAAATTTTATAGTATTAATCCCCATTTTTTGTGCAGCTATGATGTTTTCTGTAGAATCATCTACAAACAATATTTGCTGTGGATTCATATTCAGGTCTTCCAGGCAAATCTCATATATTCTCGGATGGGGTTTAGCTACTTTTTTCTCACAGGAAAATATCTTTAAATTAAAGTAATCTAACCAATACATATTACCTATTTCCTGAAGTGTATCAAAAGTCATATTTGATAACAAAGCTAATATCGATTTATCCTTAATGGACTGAATATAGGAAATAGTTTCGTCATTAATATCCAGCCAGCTTTTCACATCATATTCAATTATTTTTTTGAAATCGGTTTGGCTGACCTGTTTCCCGATTAAATTTACTGTTTTCGTCCAGTATGTTTTTGCATCGATTAGCCCGGTGTCATAATCTTCCCTTTTTTGTGTATATAATGATTGGAATTCATCTAATTTAATATTTAAAATCCGGCAGATTTTTTTAATATATTTTATATTTTGTCTTTTGCTTATTACCCCGCCAAAGTCAAAAACTATGCACTTTATTTTTTTCACTTGAACCCCCTATTGTCAAAGTTTACCGAAAAAATTAAAGTCTGTTTGTTTTTATAACAATTCTAACATATATAATATAAAAATTTTATTTTACAATATCTAACTCCAATTGTTTGACTTTACAGCTGTTAAAGCTATAATGTTTAGGATATACATTTTTGATATTCTCAACTATTTAATTATTATTAAACCTATATATAATAGATAAAAAATTTATAATATTTTTAAACTAAATTTTCCTGAAAGGTTTTACATGAAAGATATCTATCAAAGAATAATTCGCTTAATGTGGGGTCTTTTTCTGTACTCTTTCGGCATTCTACTCACTGTAAACGCCCATATTGGATATGCCCCCTGGGATGTTTTGCATGTAGGAATTGCAGATACTGTTGGTTTGACAATTGGCTCTATCTCAATTCTACTTGGAATTTTTATTGTCATAATAACAGTTTTGCTTGGAGAAAAAGTAGGATTGGGCACTATCTGTAATATGATTTTTATCGGTTTATTCTTTGATAGTATTTATGCACTAAAAATTATACCGGTTCCTGAAAATACTTTTTTAGCAATAGTTATGCTAATCACCGGATTGTTTATTATTGCCTTTGCCACGTATTTTTATATAAGTACCGGATTTGGAGCAGGTCCCAGGGACGGCCTGATGGTTGCCCTTGCCAGAATAACCAAACTCCCTATTGGCATATGTCGCGGTGTGATTGAGTTTATGGCTGTGGTCTCCGGATGGCTCCTGGGAGGAATGGTTGGAATAGGTACCGTCCTGGCTGCGTTCGGAATTGGTTTTTGTGTCCAGATTACATTTTATTTTCTAAAATTTGACGCTACAAAAGTTGAACATGAAACAATAGCTTATACTTACAGAAAATATTTTAAGAAAGAAATCTTTCAGAGTAAATAAACAGTTGTAGCTGATTCAAAAGACACTTATAACTCTATTTTAAATGGTTATTTTTCCACTATAAAAGCTTCACCAAGCAAACCATCAAAACCATACCCTTGAATATAAAAAGTGTCCTCTTTTAAAATAATTTGTATCTGACCCGGGGTATCAGCTTTTTCCGGAAACCAGTCTGCTTTATCCATTGCTATTTCAGTAAACGGATCGTATAATCCGGCTTTTTTAGAAAGATTTACTGCATCAACAATACTAATATCTTCAGTAATAACTGCTCCTTGTAATAAATTATAGATTGCTAATGTATTAGCCTGAACTATTGTATTTTTTGCCTTATCCTTTGTTATATTATTTTCAGGACTTTCCTGTTGATTAAATCCATAATATTTTAATCCTATCAAGCTCGATAATCCTATAATAGCCAGCACCATTACTATTGTAATTAAGGTAAAACCTTTTTTGTTTTCCATAATTAATTCTTATTTACCTGCCTATTTATTAAGCTTTAATAGTTAAACATTTGTGGGCATTGGATAAAGTTTCCCTCCATGTGTCTGAAGAAAAGATTTCAATCTCTCCTGTTCAGCATTGGATATATTATATGATCCGTGGCAATCTTCAACTAAATCAAGGCATTTTTTCAATAGTCTTTGATCTCCGGGAGAAACAGCAGTATCAATATCTTTTGATAGAGTAAATTTTAATGCCAGTCTGGCTAATTCATCATTATCGTACAAAGGTTTATACCAGGTCGCATATCCATCTTTTGCTTCATTTTCTTTCCACTGTCTCTGAGCCATGGCTTTGATTGCAATTATCCCCTTATTTGTTTCACGAGCTTTTTTAATAACCGCTTCACCCTGGTTATAATTTAGCCAGTAATTCCAGTTAACAGGGAACATTACGGTATCAAAATCAAAAAGCTCCATCAGTTTTAATGCATACTCTTCACTATGGGCAGAAAACCCAATATAGCGGACAAGGCCTTTTTCTTTGGCTTCCAGTATAGCCTCTAATGCACCACCGGGTTCAATGGCTTTTTTCAGAGAATCTTCATTAATGACTTCATGCAGTTGATATATATCAAAATAATCAGTTCTTAATAAATTAAGAGAATTTTCTATATCTTGTCTAACTTCATCTTTTGTCTTATCCGGTTCAGTTTTACAGGTTAAAATAATCTGTTGACGATAATTTTCAATAGCTGGACCAAGTTTATTCTGGGAATCTCCATAAGTAGGGCCAACATCAAATAAATTAACACCTCTTTTAATTGCTTCAGAAACTGCTTTCTTGACCTCTTCTTGCTGCATATCTCTAGCCATTACCCCTCCAAAGGAAATAATAGAAACCTTAAGGCCGGTACGTCCCAATTTCCTATACTCCATTGTTAATACCTCCT
>JAQVMU010000052.1 GCA_028703475.1 Atribacterota bacterium
AAAATATTTTCCGGTACATGAGGTACAATTTTCCCGTCAAGTAAGGATATTATCTCATCTGCCAGGCGATATGCCTGTGACAGGTCATGAGTTGTAAAGACTACTGTTGTTTTCATTTTTTGATTTATTTCTTTAATAATTCTTTCAATTACATCAATATGTCTCATATCTATATTAGATGTGGGCTCATCAAGAAACAGTATTTCCGGCTCTAAAGCCAGAGCTCGGGCAATAACTACCCTCTGGGCTTCACCACCTGATAATTGATGGGCATTTCTTTTGTCAAAATCAGTGAGGCCCACTATTGATAAAGAATTCATTATTTTTGTTCTATTACTCTCGGTTGCTATCCCTCTTAACTTTAATCCATAAGCAACATTATTAAAAACACTGGTTTGAAATAAGAATGGTTTTTGGTGTACTAAAGTCATTCTCCTCCTAATTTTCAAAATATCCTGTTTTGAGTATTGCCTGATATCCTTCCCTCTAAAGATTATTATTCCTTCATCAGGTTTATCCAATAAGTTTAGTATATTAATCAAAGTTGTTTTACCAGAGCCATTAGGCCCCACGATTGCATATATTTTATTGCTTTCAAAAGACAATGAATCGATATCAAGGACTGTTTTGTTCTGATAACTCTTTTTTATTTTTTCAATTTTAAGTAAAACTTTTTTATTCATATCTTTACCTATATCTTCTTACTCTGGAAATAGCTTAAAATAATATTGATAATTAAAGAAATCAGTAACAGAAGTATTCCCAGGGCAATACCAAAACCAAACTCACCTTTTGAGGTTTCTAAGGTAATAGCCGTTGTCATTGTTCGGGTAGACCCTTTTATATTTCCTCCCAACATCATTGCAGCTCCTACTTCCGCGATATTTCTTCCAAAACCTGCAATTACCGCAGACATAACAGCAAAACGGGCTTCTTTAATTATTGCCCAGGCTGCCTGCATTTCTGTTGCACCTAAAGTCAGAGCAGTATGTCTTACTTTAATATCAATCCCCTGGATAGCCGAATGGGTTAAAGCAATAATAATAGGCAATGAGAGTAGAAATTGTCCAATAATCACGGCAGTCGGAGTATACAATAGGCCAAAATACCCTAATGGCCCTACCCGGGAAATCAGGGAATATACAAGAAGACCTATTACAACAGTAGGTATAGCCAGAGCATTATTTAATAAAACAACAATAAATTTCTTCCCCCAAAAATTTTTTGATCCAATTACAAACCCCAGTGGCACACCTATTAAGGAGGAAAAAAGAATTGCAATTGAGGATACTCTGAGGGAAAATAAAACAATCTGGAAAACCTCTTTATCTAAAGATAATATCAATGCAAAGGCTTTTTGTAATCCTTCAATAATAAAGCTCAAAATAATATCTCCTGATTCAATATTTAGATAATTAAGGATGTTTTAGGGAGAAAACAATTCCTTCCTAAAACATCCAGTATTGTAAAATAATAAGTTTTGTAAAAACTTGCCGCTTACTTAGATGGCATTGGGGAAAAATAGTACTTCACCATGTGCCTTAAATTCCCCAATTATTTTCTGTCCCTCCGGAGAGGTCATCCAGGCAATCAACTGCATAGCCTCCATGTAATTTACATGAGGGTGAACAGCCGGGTTTACGGCAATCACACCATATGGATTAAATAGTCTTGAATCTCCTTCTGATAAAATAACCAGATCCAGTTTGTCTTTGGTAGCCAGGAATGTGCCTCTGTCAGCCAGAACATATCCCATATTTTCATTGGCAACTAACAAGGCTGCTTCCATGCCCTGACCAATTTCCAGATACCAGTCGCCCTCCGGCTTAATGCCTGCACTTTGCCATAATTCCAGCTCTTTTATATGGGTACCCGAATTATCTCCACGGGAAACAAAATAGGCTTCAGAACTGGAAATCTTATTAAGAGCTGCGGCTGCATCTTTCTCACCGCTGATACCAGCCGGATCATCAACAGGTCCGACAATAATAAAGTCATTATACATTACATCTCTGCGGTTAATCCCATAACCTTCTTCAACCATGGCATCCTCAGCAGCCCGGGCATGAACCAATACAACATCCACATCTCCATTCTCACCAAGTTGAATAGCAGCACCGGTACCAACAGAAATTACATCAACTTTGATATCGTATTTTTCCTCAAAGGGCGGCAATAAAACATCCAGCAAGCCCGAATTATCCGTACTGGTTGTAGTTGCCAGTTTGATATTTTCAGCAGCTGATACTAAACTGACAAAAAACATTGAGATGATCAATAGAATAAATATACCAATAGTTATCTTTTTTTTCATTTTGCAACAATTTCCTTTCTAATTTAATTTCAAATTCAAATATTACAAACAATAAAAAACCAACACCCCGTTTGGTGTTGGCACAAAATTATTCTGATACTGTGATATCAAGCCTCCTTTCCAAACACGGGAGGAATAAAAGTTTCCCCTTATTCCCTATCGTCTATTTACCATAATTTAAAATCTTAGGTAAAATAGCTCGGAGAACAATATTTGTTTTATAAATTTTAGATTATTATATTATACATTTCGTATTTAATCAAACATTGCTGTATAAGTTTTATGTAACAAATCCGGAAAATTAACCTTATTATTTAGAATTAAAAAAAGCTTTTATATGGGAAAATATATTAAAAGTCAAAAAAAATAAATTGACAGGATAATGTAATTTTTATAAAATTAATTAACTAATAATAATCTTTTTCGTACTTCATATATCAATTATTTTTTTATTTTTTTGAAAGAGAAGTAAATTATGAAATCCTTAATCCATCATAACAAGTATAATAACCTGATGACAAATGGATTTCCTGATTTTGTTTTCTTTGTGCCTGGCTGACGTTATTTTATGAAAAAATAGCGGTCGGCTATATCATCACTATACAATCTAATGCTAAAATTAAACACCATTTACTATCTTCAATCATATCAAAGATTTTAATTTTATCATCTCAATAAGCTCTCTCTTATAGCTGATAATGCTAATCAATAAATTTCCCTATTTAATTGCTCATATTTAACTAATTATTTTTATTTTGATAATTTTATAAAAATTCATAAAAGTATAAATAGAAAGGAAAAAGTGTTGATGTTAAAAAAATTTTTTTCTTCCCGAAAATCCATTATCTTTACCGGTGCCTTTATCGGTATAGCAGCAACCATTTTACAAAAACTGGGCAATCCTGCCAATATGGGCATCTGTGTAGCTTGTTTTGAGCGGGATATTGCCGGTGCCTTAGGTTTCCACAGGGCAGCAGTAGTTCAATATATCAGGCCTGAGATTATAGGATTTGTCCTTGGTTCTCTGGCTGCTGCTTTAATCTTTAAAGAATTTAAACCACGCGCAGGTTCTGCACCTTTAATTCGTTTTTTGTTAGGATTTTTAGCCATGATTGGCTCTTTAGTCTTTTTGGGTTGTCCCTGGAGAGCATTGCTTCGCCTTTCCGGTGGTGATGGTAATGCATTATTCGGAATAGCAGGATTAGTCACCGGAATTTCAATAGGTATTTTCTTTATCAAATCAGGCTACGATTTGGGGCGTAACCGGAAAACCAGTTCACTGTTTGGCTGGATAATGCCCTTTATTATGGCCGGACTTTTTCTGTTACTTATTTTTCAAACCAAATTACCCACCGGTGCAGTCTTTTTCAGCAGCGAAGGACCCGGTTCTCAATTTGCTCCGGTCCTGATTTCATTTGCCATAGCTATTGCCATTGGCTTTATTGCTCAAAGAACCAGATTTTGTACAGTTGCTGCAGCCAGGGATGTTATTCTTATCAAAGATAATTATCTATTTACCGGTGTTGCCAGTCTTGTAATAACAGCCTGGGTAAGTAATATGGTTTTAGGGCAGTTTAATCCGGGATTCCAGGGTCAGCCAATTGCCCATACCAGCCAAATCTGGAATTTTGGAGGAATGGTTCTGGCAGGTCTGGCCTTTACGCTGGCAGGAGGATGCCCCGGCAGACAGCTATTCCTCTCCGGTGAAGGAGATGCTGATGCTGCAATTTTTGTATTGGGCATGATTTTTGGAGCAGGATTTGCTCATAATTTTGCTACTGCCAGCTCCGGAGCAGGACCCGGTGCCTGGGGGCCAGCAGCAGTCATAACAGGTTTAATTATCTGTCTGATTATTGGATACAGTATGAGTGATTTAGTAAAAAAGAATTAGGAGGATTTCTCGAAATGAGTGAAAAATTTGATGTAAGAGGACTTTCCTGTCCACTACCGGTAGTAAAAGTTAAGAAAAAATTAGCAGAACTTCAAGAAGGTATTTTAGAAGTAATAGTTGATACCGGAACCGCCAAAGATAATGTTTCCCGCATGGCTAACAATGCCGGCTGGAAAGTAGAAGTAAAAGCACAGGAAGATGAATATCTGTTAATTATAACTAAATAAAATTGAAAAAGAGAGGAAAATAATGATTTATTTTGATAATGCTGCTACCTCTTTTCCTAAACCGAAAGAGGTATCTGCAGCAATAATTAATTATATGAATAATATTGGGGCTAGCCCGGGACGTTCCGGTCATCGATTATCCATTGAAGCCGGTAGAATCCTCTACCAGTGTCGTGAAAATATAGCTGAATTATTTCATGTGGAGGATCCTTTAAGAATTGTTTTTACCTCCAATGCTACTGAGGCAATTAATCTGGCAGTAAAAGGATTTTTGCATTCAGGAGACCAGGTGATTACCAGTAGTATTGAACATAATTCGGTAATGCGGCCACTTCGTGAGTTAGAAAAAAATGGTGTTCAAATAAAAGCTATCCCCTGCTCTGCAGATGGTTCTCTTAACCCGGAAGATATAGAAAAGGCAATAAATAAAAATACTACACTTATTGTGTTAAACCATGCTTCTAATGTAACAGGGACATTATTACCTATTGGAGAGGTAGGTCGAATTGCCCGAAAAAATAATATTTTGTTTCTGGTGGATGCAGCACAAACTGCCGGTGCCTACCCGATAGACATGGAAAAAGACAATATTGATCTGCTGGCATTTACCGGGCATAAATCTCTCTTTGGTCCCACCGGAACCGGAGGGTTAGTCATAGGGAAAGACGTAGATATTCACAAGATTACTCCTCTCAAGACTGGGGGAACAGGCAGTCGCTCAGAATCAGAGAACCACCCTGATTTCCTGCCGGATTTATATGAAAGCGGAACTCCTAATATTGCCGGAATAGCAGGATTACATGCCGGAGTTTCTTATATACTAAAAAAAGGAGTGAAAGATATACATCAATATGAACTTCATCTGTGTAAAAAACTAATTTTCGGCTTGAAGCAAATCCCGGGTGTAACAGTATATGGCAAAGATGATTCAGGAGAAAGATCTTCTGTAGTTTCTTTTACTATTATAGGGCAATCACCCTCTGATATCGGTTTTAAACTGGATGAGAAATATGATATTATGTGTCGGGTAGGATTGCATTGTGCCCCTTCTGCCCATAAAACTATTGGCACTTTTCCGGTAGGAACTGTTCGTTTCAGTATTGGTTTATTCAATACTGTTGATGATGTAAAGCAAGCAATCTATGCGGTACGCAAAATAGCATCAGAGAAATAACCAGGAAAGGATTTTAGCAAATGGATGAAATTAAGAAAAAAAATGTGGTCATTTTCTATTCCACCAGTGCTGCAATCAGGACAGAAAGCCTGTCTAAAAAACAGCAGATTGAGGTTAAATTGATTCCGGTTCCCCGCCATCTCAGTTCTGATTGTGGAATATGTCTAAGCTTTTATACTGATGATTTGGAAAAAATAAAAGATGTATTGAGTAAAAATAATATAGAATTTGATGCTATCTATGATTTATAAATAATAAATACTTAATTTATAATTTAGCTTTATTATTAAAGTGTTATTAATAATTTTTTTATTTTTGCATTTTTATAAGTTTATAAGACTAAACAGAAATTAGAAATAATTAATTTTGCTTTACTTTTTCATAACACTGACAATTCTAGCTAATATTTTCTTTTTCGTTTTCATTATCAGAAATTATTATTATTGGAAAAACATTAGGGCTCAATTTCTCTGTTTTCTTCTATTTTTTTCTAAAATTGATTTTCCTGAATCATCAATAATACCCTGGATGTATCATAACTTATGAAAATTACCCTTACAATAATGCTTTAAATTATTCTTATTGATAATTAATATTATATCTAATCCAGGTATTCTCGTAATTTTCTGCTCCGGTTGGGATGCCTCAACCTTCGAATTGCCTTTTCCTGGATCTGTCTGATTCTTTCACGGGTTACCCCAAACCTCCGGCCAACTTCTTCCAGAGTATGGGGATATCCTCCGGCTATACCAAACCTCAATTCCAGAATGTCCTTTTCTCTTTGGGTTAAGGTATTTAATGCACTATTCATCTGCTCTTTCAATAAAGTATTGGATGCAAGTTTTGGAGGTGCAGGCGAGTCTTCATCTTCAATAAAATCTCCCAGAAGACGGTCATCTTCCTTGCCAATTGGAGTTTCCAGGGAAATAGGTTGCTGGGCTTTTTTGAGAATTTCCTTAATTTTATCCAATGGCAATTCCATCTTTTCTGCAATCTCTTCTATTGTTGGTTCCCGGCCTAGTTCCTGCAGAAGATTTCGGGATGAGCGTTTTAATCTATTGATAGTATCTACCATATGTACCGGAACACGAATCGTTCTTCCCTGATCGGCAATTGAACGGGTCATAGCCTGTCTGATCCACCAGGTGGCATATGTACTGAACCTATTTCCCAGCTGATAATCAAACTTTTCAACTGCATGCATTAACCCTATATTCCCTTCCTGAATCAAATCCAGAAAAAGCATACCCTTACCTACATACCGTTTGGCAATACTAACCACCAGTCTTAAATTTGACTGAATGAGAATTCTTTTGGCTTCCTCATCTCCGTTTTCTATTCTCTTGGATAGCTCAACCTCTTTATCTGCAGTCAGTAACTTTGTTTGCCCAATTTCTCTGAGGTACATTTTAATCGGATCATCCAATTGAATGCCTCTATTGGTGAATAACTTAACCGGCGACTTTTTTTTAGCAATTACTGCTGTAATTGATTTTTCCCATTGTCTTTTACTTAAGATTTTATCTACTTCTATTTCTTCTTTTATTTCTTCCCCAAACACATTAACTCCTGAAACAAGAAAGTCAACAGGGGGATCTTCTATTTTATTAATATTCATTAATTCATCCTCCAGAAATTTTATATCTCCTGAAATGTACTAAATACTTCTATTTTTCTTTTTCGACAGAACTGTTATTTTTTATCAGGAATATTTAGCTTCTGGTAAATTTCAAATAATACTTTTTCTTTTGATTGGATTTATTTTGTGGCTTCAGGCAGAATTGTACTAATCATTCCTACAAAAAAGAACCCTTTTAGTCTTATAGTCTTATCTTCTAAAAGGGTTCTTTACAGTATATTTTAACTAAAAGTTAATAGCGTCTGCGGTTATCGTTAAAATCTCTTCTTGGTTTTTGTGGTTTTGCTTCGTCAATTTTTAAGGGACGATCACTAAAATCAGTGTCGTGTAATGCGTCTTTGGCTTTAGTGGCTTCTTCTGAAGAAGACATTTCTACAAATCCAAAACCTTTGCCTTCAATAATATTAACACTTTTAACAGTGCCGTGATTAGCGAAAAGTTCTTCCAATTGCTGGTTAGTCACAGTGTAATTTAAATTTCCTACATAAAGTTTACTACCTTCCATATTCCTTACCTCCTTTTTTCTTATTTATTACAGTAAAATTTTATTTAGAGGTAAAATACGGCAAGATAGAAAAGTCTCTATTTTATTAATTACTGGATATCATTTCTCACAAAGAAATTTATCTTTTGATATACTAAGCCTTTTAGCTTATGACATTCTTGTTTATCTCTATGTGATTACATATTATCGCACTAATAAGGAGTAATGTCAAGTTTTATTTTTTCTTGTATTTTTTATTATAAAAATATTATTTTATTTATATTATTATTTTTTATATTATAATATTCTTTTTTGCTGTTTTCTTGCCTGGCAGATTCCAGCTTAAGATTAATATACCTTCTCAAACTTTTCCTGATGTTTTCTTGTCTTTTTATTTCTCTGTTTATTAATTGGTGCAGATGCTTTCTGCCAGTTATAAGAAAGAATATCTAAAAATCTGGCAATATCTCCCATCAGGACAGTTTCTGCTCCCGGATGTGTAGGTTTGGCTCCTGACTCTAAGACAATAGAACGTAAGGCATCAGGCTGGTCTATTATAGGACAGGGTGCCAGCATATTCTTGGAAAAGGGTTGTCTTTTTTGATAAGACCTGAATAAGGGATTCTGTAATACTTCTTTTAAACTCTTTTCTTTTATATTGTCTACTGCAAAATGAACAAATGCACATGGCTCTACATCACCCTTGGCATTGATATGGAAATATCTTCTTCCCCCTGCTATACATCCTCCTGTAAAGGTACCGTCATTCCAGAAATCAGCTAAGAAAAAGGGTTTTTTTCTGCGTATCTCAGGAACCCTGTAAGCCAGTTGAGCTCTTTGTTCAGGTGTAATCATCATTTCTAATTCTGTATCTTTACCGATAGGGATATAATGGAATGACCAGCCGTATATTGCCCCTTTGTCAATCATATGGTCAATAAAATTGTCAGTTGCAAAGAGCTCATCAGCGTTTTGTCTGGTGACAGTGACACTGATGCCGAAGATAATGCCGCGGTTGTGCAGTCGGTCCATGGCAGCCATAATCTTATCATAAGTACCTTCTCCCCTGCGGGCATCGGTAGACTCGCGAAATCCCTCCAGACTGATTGCCGGACTGATATTGCCTGCCTCCAGCATCTTATCTGCCATCTCATCATCAATTAAGGTGCCATTGGTGTACATCATAAACCCTACATCAGGATGTCTGCGGAATATTTCAAATAAATCCGGATAGACAGTGGGTTCTCCACCTGAGAGTACGATAAAGTAGATTCCCAGTTCTTTAGCTTCTTTAATTATCCTGTCAATTGTATCAATATCCAGACTGTCGCTCTTCTTGTATTTACCTGCCCAACATCCGGTACAGCTCAGGTTACAGGCACTGGTAGGGTCAATCAGGATAGTCCAGGGTACTGCTGCTTGCAGCTCTTTAGCTAATTCGTATTGCCTGGGTATTCCCATTAAGGCGGAGTTGACAAAAAAGTTCATAATCATCCCGTCTTTATAGCTGGGTGCTACCATGGTCAATCTCCTGACAAACTGTCTGATAGCAGGATTGGTATTATAGGACTTTCTGATTGCAGCAATGTGTTCATGGTGTTTTTCAGTGCGGGCAACCTTATCAGCCAGTTCCAATACCTTCGGGAGATTTTTTTCCGGGTCTTTTTCTAAATAATTAAGAGCCTGTTTTATTATCTGCTCAGCAGCATATTTTTTGGCAAAATTAAAATTAATTCCCATTTTAATAACCCTCCTTACCAGGTATTTTATGGTTTAAAGACAATTCTGCATATTCCTTTCTTTTCCTTCATATCAATAAGTATTGTGAAATTATATTTAAATGAATAAAGGTTCAGTCATGAATAAATTTTTTATTTGATTATTTCTCTCAAACGACAGAAGTACTCAATATTTCCTTCCCGGTCATCAGGATATTCCCGGGCAAAATCATGCATAGCCAGAAATAGCATCCGAATAGTCCTATCCTTGTCCCGGTCCGGAATGTTCTCAATTTCTGTAACTTTTACCTTATAAAACAAAGACCTCATCAAGGTCATCAGATGTTTTTTTATCTCATCAATTGCTTCGTGATTGATCTTATCTCTCAACAGTTCCCGGCTGAATCCCTGTAATCTTACAACCTCATCATATAGTATTGATAAAAACTCATAGGTATCCGCATTTTTCTCAAGCATTTCCTCTAAGGCTAAATAGGTTTGGTCAAATACCTTTTTACTGGCATTTATAAACAAATCCTGCTTATTAGAATAATAGTTATAGAGAGTACCTACCGATATTCCAACATCACCTGCTACCATTTTCATAGTTACCCGAGAGTAGCCCTTTTCAGCAAAAAGACGAAAAGCTGCTTCATTAACCCTTTCTTTCAACTTATCAATAATCTTGGCCATTAAATATTCCTCCCTGTACAACGCTCCTGAATATCGGATTATATGAATATTAATTCAATTGAACCCATGTTCATTTTAATACACAAAAAATATTCTGTCAAACTTTTTATAATCTACTCATCATTGATTTTATTAAAATAGTTTTTGTTATTTCCTTTTTTGTTAAAAAATTCAATCATTACTATCATAAAAAATATAAAAGAGCTCATTTTGAAATATTGTTTTTAAAAATATTCTTTTCTTTATTATCAGTTATTTTAGTAATTATAATACAAATCTATAGAAAATAATTTATGAAACCGCATTTTAACAGGCTATCTCCTTTGCACATTAGAAAGGAAAACTGCTGTAATATTTTCAATTATTTAATTTTTGTTATATAATTCAAAATATCTGTTTATACCAAACTGAGGTTAAAATGAAATTTTTTACAATCCTTGGAATTATATTATTAGGTATAATAATCATAATGACACTTTTTCTCTTTGCTGCTACCATAAATCATAAAAATAAATTAGACCAGGAATATATCGAATATCCGCCCCCAGGTAAATTGTTTGAGGTGAATAATAAAAGCATACATGTGTATGCAGCTGGACAAGGTGATAGCACCCTGGTATTTTTAGCCGGTCATGGAACCTGTTGTCCAATAATTGATTTTAAACCTTTATGGATGAGGTTAAAAGATGATTATAAAATAGTAATTGTTGAAAGGGCTGGTTATGGCTGGAGTGAGACCTCAAACAATCCAAGAGATATAGATACTCTACTTGAAGAAACAAGAAAGGCCTTAGAGCTCGCCGGAAAAAAAGGGCCTTATGTACTTGTTGCACATTCCATGTCTGGTCTGGAAGCCATTTATTGGGCTCAAAGATATCCCAGTGAAGTTAAGGCAATTATAGGAATTGATCCACTGGTTTCTGATTTTGTTGAAAACTATCTCGAATTACCACCCGGGATTAAATTATCATTCATGTATTTCATATCAAGAATTGGCCTTTCCAGGTTTATGTCAAAGAATGAGCTGGAAAAATCCTTCCCTTTAGTTAAATCAAACAATTTATCAGCTGAGGACAAACAGGTGCTTTTGGCTCTATTTTATAAAAGCTCCTATACCAAGAATATGTTAAATGAAATTAAATATTTAACAGAAAATGCGAAAAAGGTAAAAGCAAACAATATTCCTGTCAACACACCTATGTATTTTTTTATCTCTGATGGTAAAGAAGTTACAGACGCTGATTGGAGAGGATTACTGTCAGATTATGTATCACAAACTGAATATGGAAAATATAAATTTTTAGACAGCGGACATTATATACACAATCAGCAACC
>JAQVMU010000053.1 GCA_028703475.1 Atribacterota bacterium
CCCAGCCCTATTAAAGATGCAGCGATTAATGCTATTAAAAATGGTGATACCCACTATACTAACAGTATGGGAAAAATAGAACTTAGAGAGGAAATTGTCAGATATTACTATAGAAAATATCAGGTAAATATTTCTCCGGAGCAAATAATTGTTACTTCAGGGACTTCTCCGGCAATGTATCTTATCTTTGCTGCAATACTTGAGCCAGGAGATGAAGTAATTCTTTCTGATCCTCATTATGCCTGCTATCCAAAAATAATCAGCTTTTTAGAAGGTAAACCTGTCTTTGTGCCTGCAGAGGAAGAAAATGGTTTCAAATTTGATACTGATAATATTAAAAAATATATAACCCCCAAAACAAAAATAATTATGATTAATTCACCATCTAATCCAACCGGTACTGTTTATAATGAAAAAGAACTTGCAGCAATTGCAAATTTAGGATACTATATTTTTTCTGATGAAATTTATCATGGCTTAGTTTACCAGGGCAAAGAACATTCCATGCTTGAGTATACTGATAAGGCATTCATTTTAGACGGTTTTTCCAAAAGATATGCAATGACCGGATGGCGACTTGGTTATTTAGTTGCTCCAAAAGAATATATTCGCCCTTTACAGAAAATTCAGCAAAATTTCTTTATTTGTGCAAACTCATTCAGTCAAACCGCCGGTTTAGCTGCTTTAAGAGATTGTGATGAAGATGTAAAAAATATGGCTGAAATTTATAATCAACGTCGTATCTTCCTGTTAAAACGGCTGCACGAAATTGGTATTGCTACCAAAGTAGAACCCACCGGTGCTTTTTATGCCCTTGCAAACATTAAAAAGTATTCTAATGACTCTTTTAAGATTGCCTTTGATATTTTGAATAAAGCAAACGTAGCGGTAACTCCTGGTATCGATTTTGGGCAGATGGCTGAGGGATACCTTAGAATCTCCTATGCTACTTCTATGAAAAACCTGGAAGAAGGCATGAATCGTTTGCAGAATTATTTTATAAATAGAAAAATATAGTCTGCCATTGTTACAAAGTAAGATTATTATATTATTTTTAATTGACTGTTAATGACATATTGTTCTTTCTATGAAAGCCAATATTGCTTACAGCGATAAATACAACAGTTGAAATGATAAGACACCATATACCCGGCCAGATACCAAATGGAAAATAGCCAGTAAAATACATTATAATAGTTGATAACCCTGCAATAACTATACTGCTGATTGCAGCAGTACTATTTCCTTTTTCCCAAAATATTCCAAAGAAGCTTGGTGCTAATGCTAATAATCCTGCAGAAGACATTACTGATAATTCAACAATTATCCCGAATTGACCCAGTGAAAAGAAAAAAGCAGATAAAGCGATTATAGGCACCATTATTTTTCCAAATAGCAATCTTTTTCCCTCTCCCGCTTTAAATAATTCACCATATACATCAACTGCACACATTGAACTTAAAGTTAGAATTATAGAGTTCACAGTAGATACTGAGGCAGCTACTATACCTAAAAACACAAACAAGGATAATATTACAGGGATTTCTCCCAAAATCAAGGGAGTAATCATATCAGTGTTGGTAATATTCGGAAATATATGCCTTGCAGCTAAACCTAAATGCACTACTATAAGTGTATAAATTAAACCAAAGAATGAAAAACCAATTATCATAGTCCTGAGACTTTTTTTATTCCTGGAAATAAACATTCTCTGAGCAACCTGAGGGTTAGTTAAAGCAAAAAATAGCCAGGGAATTGTGAGTCCTAAAAACCTTTGGTAAGGCATCTTATTAGCATTCAGCAAATCACCATGGTCATTTTGAATAATTTGAAAAAATTGACCAAATCCACCAAAAAATGTATTCATTACATAAAAAATCAGGATAATTGATGATGCGAACATGATAATCGATTGCAAGGTATCAGTCCATGCAACTGAACGCATGCCAGCCCATATAGTAAAGACGAGAACAATTACCAATGCCAGTGTAACTCCAAGTTGATATGGAATACCGGTCAATGTTTCTAAAAGGTAACCAATACCGGTAAACTGAACTGACATGTAAGGTATCAACATCAGCAAGGAAAAAACCGTAGCGATAGCACCTAATGCCTGGCTCTGGTATGCCTTGCTTAGTAGTTCTGAAGGTGTAATACAATTATACTTTTTACTGATAGACCAGAAGTACGGTGCAAATAATACTAATAGTAGAATAGTACCCATCAAATAGGATAACTCGAAACCCATGGTACTGATTCCAAAAGTATAAGTCATCCCAACTAAACCTACCATCATGAACGCACTATAGGTTGTAGCACTATAGGTCATTGCGGCTACAAACCCTCCAATAGTCCTATTAGCGATAAAATATTCTGCAATTCCGGGACCAGTCTTTCTTTTAGCGGTAAATGATATTATACAACCTAAAATAAACCAGCAGGTTATGCCTAACAACATGATAGATGAGCGACTCACTTTAAACCTCCTATTAACATAATTCCATAAATAATAGTGCCAATAGATAAGAGTATCCAAAGCAAGTATGAACCTAAAAAGGTTGCAGGTAATAAATAGGGAACAGTCAGACTTGAAAATATTAAAATCATAAAAACAATCAATTGTTTTTTGATATTTTTTATGTTAATTTTAATCATATTTAATTTCTCCGAATCTTAAACAATAATAATAATTGAATACCAAAACGATTAATCTATCTATTGCCATTCAGTAATAAACTCACTCAAATGTTTATTTTGGTTCAGTTGAACCAGAATAAAGCCCTGCTCTTTCTTGTGGTGAATTATAGTATAAGAAGCAGTGTCTAAATGAATTCGCCAAAAATAAGGCTGGCATATGCCAATACAGGAGGATATCAAGGGTTTGAGAAGTGCCCGGTGAGAAACAATGACGACACACTCTCCAGTATGTTTCTTAATTATATTATCCAAGTCTTCTCTTGCTCTTTTTTGTACAGAATATAATGGTTCCATATTTGAAAAAGATAATTTTTCCGGTTCTTTTAACCATATTTCCCACTCTTTCGGGTATTCCCTGGAAATATACTCTTTTGATTTTCCTTCCCATGGGCCAAGCTCAATATTGTTCAGTGCTTCTCTTTTTTCAACCTCAATCTTACATTCCTTTTTTATTTCTTCCGCAGTCTGTGTTGCCCTTGTTAATGGACTTGTATATATTCTGGATGGATGAAATTGTTTTATTTCCTGAGCTAATTCTCTCGCCTGCATAATACCTACTTCATTCAGGGGAAAATCACTTCTACCGCGAAAAAGACCTTCTCTATTTCCCCTACATTCTCCATGTCGAACCAGAATTATAACTGTTTTGTTCTTTAGTTTTTCTTTCATTTTTATTTCTACCGCTTATTAATATTTATTTTTGAAACTATTCTAATTGTATAATCCCAATAAATCAAATTTTTTCTTCATTAAAAAATATATTAAAGATTATTTCAAACTATTATTCTTTATTATTCTTTGCCAAAAAAAGATAAATAGCAGAGATAAGAATTATTAAAACTATAATCCATTTTTGTGCTTTATTCTGGAAAAATACCTGTGATGTTCCTATTTCCGGAAGAGGAATTGGATCGATGGGGATACCATTTTTTAATGCTAAATCCCTTACATTTAACAGGTGTATAACCGGAATATTTAACAATTGATATTCAAAAATTAGTCCCCGTTCCGGATTATCAGGAATTTTCGGTCCGTTAATAACTAAGCCATTTGGATAAGTAATTGAAGCAGAGGTATTACCATAATTTACCGAAGCACCACCAATATTAACAAATACCTTTATTGGTTTTTCCCCCGCCGCCTCTTTATATATTTCCATTCTTTTTTGGATATTTTCTGACAAATCCTCTATATCTATAAAATAAGCCTCTGTTTTTTTTGCAATATCCCTTATAATTTCCACTGATTCAGGAAAAAGCATAGACTCAGCCTGATCTTTATTTCCACCCATAGAAACAGCAAGTATTTTATATGGCAACACTTTATTTTCACGAAGAGTTTCAAGCATATCAATAAATGTTAGCTCCGGTATTGTGGCTCCATACTCAGATGCGCCTATCGAATAAATAATCAATGGCGCTAATTCCATTGATTTACATGCTGATAATGTGGCAATTAATAATGCTGGAAATGAACCACTTGACCCTATTGCTACAATATCTCCCGACTGTAATCCGGCTTCATAAAAATATTTAACCATTAAAGCAGCGAAATCGGGATTTGTTGATGTTCTCTTAGCGCTTAAATTACCGAGAGTGGTGGTCAATAATGTATATTCTTCACCAATTAGACCTGTTTTATTTGGATCTAATTTTTCATCAATCACAATCCCTTTTGCTTCTCTTTCTTCCTTTATTACATATAAAGACTCAGTCATTACCCTGGCAGCTTCAACCTGTAACTGATAATAAGGCACATGCACTCTTTTTATGGAGTTTTCTACTGCAACAAATCCGATTATAATAATCAAAAATAAAATAATCAAATTTTTTAATTTTATGTTATATTTTATCCATGTTTTCATATTAATCTCCATAAAATGTAATATAAATAAGGAAAATCAAGTGATCTAATAAATATTATCCTAATAATTGTTAATTATCAACTCTTTTACTCGATTATAACTAATTTATTCTTTAATTTAACATAAAAGGGAGGTTGTCTTTAAATTGGCAACCTCCCTTTTATGTCTGCTTAAATAATAGCAAAAGATGCTTAGTCTACTTCTACCACTTCAATCTCTTCAACAGCTCGAGTCAGCCAATCGATCCACCACTCCGGATACATATCTCCTTGTACTCGAACACGGTCAAAGGCATATTTACCCATAAGTTCATCACCTAACTGTAACCATGTTTCATGCCAGTCAACTGCCGTATTGTAAGCAAAATCACTTAACAGTTTAATCGCTATTTCCGGATCAGTTTCATATAATTCAGCTGCTGCCTCTTGTAATGCTGCAGTTTGTTTATAGATTGATTCCATTCTGGGGTCTCTAATCTGGTAAATATCCTGAATTGCCTCATTATATCTGAATCTTGCCATCTGTTGTACATAACTATTTACCCACCACCCGGAATCTCTTCTAAATGTCTCATATCTCGAACCAGTCTGATAGAAATCAGGCAATTTTTCCATTGACGCCAATAATGGGGTAAGATAGGTAGAATCAACTGCACCATAACCAAACCATACAACACCTTTTATTGGTTCAGGTAACCAGCTTTTTGTTTGAGAAACTTGCAAATAACAGGTTAACGGTATACCAACCGGTCTTTCTCTTCCGGCTATTCGATAATTACCTAAAGGATCTCCCCATGGACCAGCTCCCGGACCTTTGGTAAGATCGAATTCGGTTCCACGGTATACATCACCGGAAATTTTAAAAATATCATGTACTGAAAGCTTGTTATCCGGTTTAACAAATAGTGGATAATGTGTCTGATAAGGCTCAACTGCCAAAGATGGTGCCACCAGATCAATTACACGCCATTCTCGTGGGTTCCAGTATCCTTCAGTACGTGGGGCGTATACATCAGCAGGATTGAAAGGCCCATCTGTTTCAGGATCATACCAGCCGTGTTCTACAGCAAAAGATATTAAATTAGGTGAGTGCATGACATTTTCTTCATCATTCAGGTCAATACCTCTAATTCTTGCTGTATTAGCCCCAACAAAAACATGATCATCGGGCATTCTTACAGCAACCCACAAATCTCTGCCATAATACTCTGCAATCCAGACTTCTTCACCATCAGAGATATTCATTATTTCCCCTGAGCCATACCAACCATATTCTTCAACTAAATCTCCCATTATTCGGACAGCTTCCCGGGCAGTTTTAGCCCTCTCCAGTGCTATATCCTGAGCCATCCAGCAATCTACTATTCCTTCACTATCATCCCTTAAAACTGTTCGTATTTCTTTTCCTAAGTCTGTTGATGTATTACCCTGACCAAAGGTAGACTCACCCATGGTTAAACCATTTGCATTTATAAAGGAATAGCGGGAATGTAAATATTGATAGGTTTGCTCAACTTGATTCATTTGCTCCATTACAATAGCTTTATCCCCATAATCAATATCTGGCCAGTTTCCATAATCAATATAATTATGACCATCAACAACTATATCCCGGGTAGCACCTTCAGGCCAATCCATCTCAGGAATGATCCATAAGCGAAAATCCGCTACACCAGAATCATCATTATGAGTAGTAATAGTCGATCCGTCAACTGTGGCTCCAGTACCTGCACCAATAATAGTGCATTGTGCGAAACTGTAGGATACGGAAAAAGCGATGACAAAGACTATTACTATCAAACTTAATAAATATTTATTTCTTTTCATTATTTTTTATACCTCTCATGAATAATCTTAAATATTTTTTCATTTTTATTTGCTATCAAACTATATTGCCTCCCAATTTTTTAAATTGGGAGGCAATATAGTTTATTGTTTGTATTTTAAATCAATCTTTTTATTTTTATTTTTTCACACATTATTGGCATATTGGCAATTCATCCAGAGTTGGTTCTCCATCTCTTCTTCCTATTTTAGGCATATTTTCAGCTGCCCATAAAGCAGAAACCTTGTCAAACCACTCAGGTGTTGTTCTTGTATTTAAAGTCCAGTAATCACTGAAGAAACGGTCACCTAGTGCCAACCAGTCTTGATGCCAGCGCATAGCGTTACTGTATGCATAATCGGTAATCATCTGGATTGCTGCTTCCTGGTCAGTTTCATAAAGCTCTGCTGCTGCTTTTTGGATAATTGGTGTCATCTTATACAAAGATTCCAACTTAGGATCACGGAATTTGTAGAGTTCTTCAATGGCTTCATTGTATTTAAATTGAGTCATTTCCTGAACATAAGTATTTGTCCACCAGTAAGAATCTCTGTCAAAATCTTCATAACGTGAACCAATCTGGTAACCTTCCGGTAATTCCGTCATAATCGGCCAAAGAGGTGTAATATAGGAAGTATCAGGTGCACCGTAACCATACCAGCTGATTCCTTTGAAAGGAGCAGGGAGATTAGGGTCAACTTCACCAATATGAACATAACATGTTCTCATAATATTGATAGCTCTTTCATTATGTCCTGGAGTGTTGGGGTATTTCAAAGGATCGCCAAATGGCCCTGCAGCAGGTCCGGTAGAAATATCGTAATCAGTACCTTTATAGTAGTCACCTTTAATTTTAAAGATATCATGTACTGAGAGTTTCTTCTCCGGTTTTACAGAAAATGGGAAATACTCATCATCAGGATGAATATCTAATGAAGGTGCTACTAATTTTAAAGCTCTCCATTCTCTCCTGGAAGCGTAAAGACCATTGTCCGGAGCATATACATCAGCAGGACTAAATGGTTCACCTGAATCAGGATCATACCAACCCTGATCTATTGCAAAGGAAACCAAATTAGGTGAGTGCATAACATTTTCTTCATCATCCAGGTCAACATCTCTTATTCTGGCTCTATTGGCTGCTACAAAGAAATGATCATTAGGTATTCTAACTGCACACCAGATATCAAGACCATAAGCTTCCATTATCCATACTTCATCACCATCAGTAATATTGATAGTTTCGCCGCCCTGATCTATCCACTGAAATTCTTCTATCAAATCACCCATAATACGAACTGCTTCCCGGGCGGTTGTTGCTCTTTCTAATGCAATATCCTGAGCTAACCAGCAATCAACAAGTCCTGTGCTTTCGTCGCGCATTATGCGTCTTTTTTCTTCACCAAGAGGCATACTCGTATTCACATTAAATGTAGATTCACCCATAGCTACACCCATTTCGTTCATAAAGGAATAGCGGGAGTGAAAATAAGCATAGGTATGTTCAACTTGTGGTGTTTGATCCATAACAAAAGCTTTATCCCCGTAGTCAACATCCGGCCAATTGCTATAATCGACATAATCATGTCCACCAACTACGATATCTCTCATAGAACCTTCCGGCCAATCCATTGCCGGTATTATCCATAAACGGTAATCTGCACTGGAAGAATCGTCATTATGGGTAATCATTGCTGTACCATTAACAGTAGCATCCTTACCAACTGCCACAATAGTACAACCCAGATCATCAAATTCAGGGTCCCAATTCTGATCAGCCATTCCAGTTGTACCTAAAAAGGCTGTTGCTAAAACCACTATAGCTGTTAGGATTATTATTTTATTTGCTTTCATATTTTCTTTTCCTCCTTATTTTTGTTTTTTTTGCTCATTCAAGAATAACAGGTTAGGAATTTAATTGTTTTTAAGTTTCTGTCCAGGAATTAATTATTCTTATAATATGCACCTCCTCGTTATTCTAATATTTTACTTACTGCTTACTGATAGAATAACCTATCAGCATCAGAAGTTTCCGGGTTATGTAAAAAATGCATTATATCATGTTCTTCTAAGTCAAAATACGTAGGAAATTCTACTTGTATCTCCTTTTCCGGATAAAAGAATTCCATTTGTTTTATAACTTCCATTGTAGATGAAAGATGCCTTCCTACCCTGTACCATATCGGTTTTCCAAATTCTATATCATACGGAGGGTCACAAAACAATAAGCCCTGTTCTGAGGCAGTCTGCAAGAATTCACATTTTCCTTCTACCATTAATTCTTCAGTAAGTTTACTGGCAACTCTATCGATAAAAGGTTCAGCTGTTTCCATCAGAACTACTAATGCATCACTGTAATCACCAATTTCTCTGTGAGTAAGACCGCGCAATCCTCTTGGAGAAGTCTCTGTTTTCATTGGAAACTGTTCTGCACTCAGGTTCATTGCAGCCATCATAGCAAGATCATCAGCATCCTGGTGGGCAACAAAAGTGCTTACTACCGGGTACATAAGTGATGCTTCATGCATGTCAATAACCAAATCAATGTTTTCATTTCTTATCAACTCCATAAAGGCAAAAGATAGTCTTTCTGTTAAACTGCCAGTCGGGTATCCCGGATAAGTCCTGTTTAAATTACGAATATCTTCATAAGCCAGGTTCTGTCTCGATGGATAATGAATATAAGTAAACGGGTCAGGGAATTGGTCTAACTGGTTAGTATTTCTGGCTCCAATACGGAATTTTTTCTCACCCCAATCACCTTCTAAGGTAAAGTAGGAAGGATAACCAAACCCATAGTCACCCATACTCCAGGCACTTCTATTGGCAACCGGTACTAAAAATATTTTACCTTTATCAATCTTTATATTTTCAGCAGCGACATAAGCAGCAACCATGGTAGCAGGTTCATATG
Organism: Atribacterota bacterium; assembly: GCA_028703475.1. Lineage (NCBI taxonomy): Bacteria > Pseudomonadati > Atribacterota > Atribacterota bacterium. Next base: position 9,300 of record JAQVMU010000053.1, read on the forward strand.
GATGTGTGCCACCCATCCATAACATCGTTCCACCCGGATTACCCGAATCATAGATATAAACAGGGGTATCGACCCATGTATCCTTAATACCATCAAAATAATCACTTAGCATAACTTTTTCTGTGAAATCTTCAGAAACCACAATGGATTGCTTAAAGTGACGTATATCCCATAGTTCTTTACCTCCGAAAAAGGTAATAACTAATATTACAGCTAAAATAATCAATCTTCTTACAAAAACATTATTCATTGTGAAATCCCCCTATTTAATCCGTAAAGCCCTTAACAGAAATGGTATTAAAGTGTAAGCATAGATAATATCATAAACCCAGTTTGTCCTGGTTTTTCTTTTAAACAATCCTCGTAAAAGCAATAAGGCAAAAGCTGCACATATAACTATGTAAATTATATGCACTAAATTTTGTAACATTATCATAATTACTATGTCACCTCTTCTTTCATTTTTTTAGTTTTAGCCTACTAAGAAACTTAAATCATTTGCATAAATAAGCATTAGCAAAGCAACTGCTCCCATAAATAACCAGGGAACTGATACACCTTTTAAGAAATTAAGATACGAGCCATCATATTTTACTGTTTCAATGGTCACCCGCCCTACAATCATAGAAGGTGGCAGACAATCACCTAATGGAAATATTAGTGACAGAGCCGCAGCAACAACAGTATTGTTTATTCCCATAGAATTAAACATGAATATTATAGGTACACCTATAATAATGGCACTACCATAACTTAAAGAACCTTGAGCAAGTGGTCCAAAAATTAATACCAAGGCGTATACTAATAATAGAGGTAATGTTATAAAGGTAATGGCAATTAATCCTCTAACTCCACTGGAAGTCATTATGGTAACTAAAATTCCAACACTAATAACTGTTGCCAACAGCGAGAAGACTTGCTCCATTGTGTTGACAACAACTTCATAATAACGCTTTAATGTGGTCTTTTTTGGGTTAACAATCATGGTAACAATGGCACAGATAACAAACATTAAAGGTAATCCTAATACGGGAATTGAGAATGCTGCATATTGAGAAATCAAGAAAAGAAATACTAAAGTTAGTAAAGGTAGTGCAATTCTGATACCGGTTAGCTCCTTGGGGGGTTTAGGTATTTGGGCTAAAATTTCTTCTTTCTTTTGAGCAACGCCACCTCGTCCATAATAAATAATTGTAAATATAGCAATAATCAATATTGGCACTATTAAAATATAAGTAAAACCAACATAGGGCATATTTGCCCCGGCAGCCATCAACATTGCCCAAAGGTTTATTGGGGGAGCAGCAGCAGCCAGCATAGCAGTAACATATACAAATCCAGCGGTTCGTAATTTGGAAATGCCCATATACTGCATTATATTAGCGACCATTCCGCCAACTACAAAGATTGAAACACTTCCCGCACCGGTTAAAGCTCCCGGAATCAACATGACAAAAGTTAATAATGAAAATACTACCCATTTTTTTTCATAAAAGTTTTCAATTATTTTAACAACCAGCGCATTTATAGCGCCCATTTCAGAATAAATATTTATAAAAATTGAAGCTGTAACAAAAATCAATCCAAGATTAAGATAGGTAAATGTCCCTTCTACTAAAATTCGTGCAGGGAAACCGAAGCCGGCAGCAATTGCTCCGGCTACGGCTGCTATAACCATGGAAATCTCTGCTGACTTCAATTTCCACATACTAATGACATAAGCAATGACCATAACGATCAAAGTTATCGTTGTTTCCTGATACATTACAATATTTTCCTCCTAAATCAGTTTAATACGTAAGCTAATGTGTAGTTTATATCTACTTAATGCTTAAGATTCAGAGTACATTAATTTTATTACTTCAGTTAGATCTCTAGTATCTTTGATAAATGTAATTGGTACTTCGTTTTCTTCTGCTATTTTAGTAAATTTTCCGTCAGCATTACCATCTTCTCTTACGATAATGTAA
>JAQVMU010000054.1 GCA_028703475.1 Atribacterota bacterium
AAGCGAAAAAGACCTTCTATATAAATTAAAAGAATACAATACACCATCTGTTACCAATGTGGTGGCTACTTATCCTACAAATTCAATGTGCCTTGGACTTTATAATCCCTGGACTCAGAATTGGTATACTGATCAGTCTTTGCGTTGTATGTATCCTGATCTTGGCAGAACTGTAGGTTATGCGGTTACCTGTACCTACGGTTTACCAGATGCTAATTATTCTCGTCTAACTTTTATGGATGTTATTGATGCCCTGGAAGAATCAAAAAAGCCAACCATATTAATAATTAAACAAATATTTCCACCAGAAATAGCTGGGAAAGTGGGGCTTTCAGGTGGTAATATGACTACTGCAATGAAATCGATAGGTTGTGTGGGAGTAATTTCAGATGGACCATCACGTGATATTGATGAGATTCGCCCCATGAATTTTCAGTATATGCTAACCGGTGTTACTGCTGGACATGGAGATTTTGCAGTTCATTCAATCAATACTCCTGTTTCTGTAGCAGGCATGGATGTTGCCCCAGGTGAAATTATTCACATGGACGAAAATGGTGCGTGTAAATTCCCCGCCAATAAACTTGAACAAGTTGTAGAAAAACTCAAATTATTACAGCAAATGGAGCATAATAGTATGTCAGCACTTTCTAAAGCAACAACTGCAGCTGAGATTAGGACTATCTTTGAAGACGAAGGACAATTATATTCAAAAAACACTATAGAATAAGAGCTGTTAGGTGCAATGAGGCCAGTTAAATTTAAAATATTAATAGAAATATTAATAAAAAAGTTTATAAATCACTGTATAATTTTCTGATAGGTATAAAAAAAATAAGAAATAGGTGTATGAAACTTTTAATACTAATAATTGTAATAATAAGATAAAAATTGTTTTGGGGGAATTATGTTAAAGGATTTAATCGAACAAGGCTTTGGTAAAAAGGAAGATTTAAATTGTTCTGAAACTATACTGTATGGAGCAAATAAGGCTTTTAATTTAGGCTTATCAGAAAACTGTTTACGATTATCTGCTGCTTTTGGTGGGGGAATGGGAGTTGAGAATGTATGTGGAGTAGTAACCGGCTCTCTTATGGTTTTGGGTTATCTTTTTGTAAAGGGTAATGCACATAAAAGTCCGGAAATCAAGGATTTATGTAAAGAATTATTTAAGCGTTATAATGATGAGCTGGGTAATTTTGATTGTAAGCCATTAAAAGACAAATATAGAACTGAAGAGAAAAAGTGTTATGATATTATTCTAAAAGGTGCTGAGATTTTAGATGAGATTGTAATAAGAGAAAAGAAGAAAAGAAATCTAAGCAAATTCTAATAAAATAATATTAATTGTTTTGACATTAACTATTTAGATTGGTAGCATTTTAAATTAATATAAAGAAAATGGAAGTATACCTAGGGTTCCGTTCTAAATATAGAAGCTGGACCAAGCGGTATAAGATCTATTTGTTTAATACAGGCAAAATAGATTACACTTTTGGGATAAAAACCCGGAGGATAGGTTCCATAACTATTATCCTTCCGGGTTTTTTATATTTAATATTAATCAAAATATTTTAATTCATACCAGGTTAGATTAGAAGATATCATTTTCATTACATTGCAATGATTCTTGTTGAAGGAGGTATAAAAGATTTTAAGAACATAAGTAAGGGGATTAAAGAAAAATTAGAAAAAAATAACTTTTGGATTTATTTAAGCATGGTAAAACCACCTCCTTGGAAGGTGGCAGAGGGACTTTATAAATATTTATAAATATAGGAGTATAAAGATGAGTAAAAATAATTTATTACCCGTGTCTGTTCTGATATTAATATCAGGAGCAATGTTTTCTTCACATTTTGGAGTAGGTGATCTTATCTTTCCGCCAATTCTGGGACGAGGAGCTGGTACAAGTTGGTTTGTTGCTGCCTTAGGTTATATGATTGTTAATAGTGTCGGAGTTTGGTTAGCATACCTAGCATGTGCCCACCAGAATAAATCATTAACCGGGATAGCGTCTACGGTATTGGGTGATTTTTTTGGAAAAATATATACTGCTATTCCAATTCTTATTACTGTATTTTTTATTTTACCTCGCGTTTCTTCTGCAACTCATGAGATGGCAATTTTGCCACTATTACCCAGTGTACCATTGTGGCTTACATTGGCAGTATTCTTTCTGATATGTTTTTATGTTGCTTACACACGGGCAACAGTTATGGATAAATTGGGGAAAATATTAGCTCCAATTCTAATCTTGTTTGTAGTTATTTTAGTTATAAAAGGGATTGCAACCCCACTGGCTGTTCCCAAGGCACCGGAATCAACGAATATTTTAAGTACTGGAATGTTAGAGGCTTACAATACAATGAATGCGATAGCAGCCCTCTTATTTGGAGGATGGGTTTTGCATGAATTAAGTATAAGAAACATAAAGGGTAGAGAAGACCAAAGCTTAAATTTGAATGTTATTGGATTTTCTGCAGCGGTTCTTTTAGGAATTACCTCGACTGCTCTCGTGTATTTAGGTGCATCTTCAGGTGCTTTTTATCCAGAAGCTCCAATAGGTGTTCTTTCTACTGAAATTTCTACAGGTCTATTAGGGCAAGTTGGTTTAGTTAGCTTTGCTATTATTATGGCGCTGAGTTGTCTTACTACTGCAGCGGCTATTATTTCAATGGCCGGAGATATGTTTCTTGAAATGAGCAAAGGTAAACTCAATTACCGTACAATTGTGGCACTGGCAACAATTGCAGGGTTTGTTTTAGGTTTAGTAGGATTAAGTAGAATTATAAATTATACTGTTCCATGGCTGGTTTTAGTATATCCTTCTATTGTTGTAATTATTTTAAGTGGTTTATATGCAAAGTTTGAGAGTATCAAAAAGACCGTAGCAGTTGGTATTATCGTAGCCTTATTCTTTGGTTTAGGTGATATGCTCTCCTTTTATGGTATGACGAATAATTTTATCTCTAATATTGCATCCAGAATGCCGCTTGGAGGACAGGGGATAGGCTGGATCATTCCAACCATTATAATTATGATAATAGCACGTTTGATTTTCAAACCAAAAACAGAAGAAGACATAACTTCTTAATAAAAAATATTTGGAGAAAATATGAAAAGTAAGATTGAAAAATTTATTAGCAATAAAATAGAACAAGGTTTATATCCTGGTGGTCAAGTACTAGTAGCTTATGAAGGTAATGTAATTTCAGAATTATCATTTGGTTCAAAGGTTAAAGACTCTAATATGGAAGATGATAAGGTTGATAAAAATACTCTATTTAACATTGAATCAATCACAAAGGTAATGGTTACCCTACCATTGGTGTTTAAACTAATCGAAGATGGTAAATTTCATCTTGATGATAAAATAACTCATTATATACCAGAATTTGGAACTAATCAGGAAAAAGAAAAAGTAACAATAAGGGATCTCCTTAATTTTACAGGTGGTATTCCCTTAGAGGATCCTCCCGGTTGTGAAGAAGCTGCTTCAGAGGGAGATATAGAGAAAGCCTGGAATTTACATTATACACAGGAATTGGCTTGCCAGCCTGGGTCCAAAGTTTTCTACAGTGATGTTTCCTGTCGAATATTGGGGAAATTATTAGAACGAATTATAGAAAAACCTTTATCTTCAGCTGCTGAAGAATGGATTTTTAAACCATTAGGAATGAAAAATACCACATTTAATCCTGAGAGAAAACTAAATTGCGCTGCAACCGGAAAATCAGACAAAGGTCGCATTTTAAGAGGGGAGATTACTCAAGATTTAGAACATTATTTAGGAGAAGTATTAGGCTCAGATGGCCTTTTTTCTACTGCTTCTGACATGTTTGTTTTTTCTCAAATGATTTTAAATAATGGTATCTACGATAACGCAAGAATTTTAGGAGAAGTTACTGTAAAAAGAATGGCAGAAGGGATAACAAATTCTGGTTTATATGAAATACCATCATCATATCTTCACTATATTTTAAGTGGACCTAAAACCTGGTTCTGGGAATATGCCTTTAGTGATTACTCTTTTTTTGGAGATTTAGTATCAAAGAAAGCAATAGGCAAAATGGGTGGAGCAGGGACTTTTCTTTTTATTGACCCTGAGTATGACCTTGTTATTGTCTATCTCACTAACTATGGTCAGCCTGAACATACATTAGAAGGAGAAGAAGGTTGGAATAAATTTTTGCAAGATATTGATATAATGGGATTGTGTAATATAGTATTAGGGGATATAGTTAAATAAATTGTATTAATTCATGATTTATTTGAATATTATTTAGAACTAAAAAGACATAATTACACAATAAATATATTTAGAAAAAGGAAAGTGCAGTATGAAATTTAAAAAAACAATTGGAATAATTGGCGTTGGTAAGATGGGAGGAACTCTTATAAGTAGTCTCCTTAAAAATCATGTTGTTGAGCCTGTACAAATCTATGGGACAACCTCACGGGAAGACACTGTAGAAAAAATTAGAGATAAACATCAAATTTTTGCCAGTACAGATAATCTGCAGATAGTTTCCAAAAGTGACATCATTATTTTAGCAGTTAAACCACAAATGATTAAAAAGATAATTTTACAGATATTGCCCGGACTAAATAAGGAAAAAATAGTAATATCAATTGCAGCAGCAATCAGCACTAATTTTATTGAGGAAAAAATAAATAAATCTGTACCTGTTATTCGAGCTATGCCTAATACAGCTTCTTTGGTTAATGAAGGCATGACTGTCTTGTGTCCTGGTAAGTATGTAAGCAAGGAACATTTAGAACCTGCTCTTAAAATATTCAAGTCGATTGGTCAAGTAGAAGTAATTTATAGAGAAGAACTTATGGATGCAGTTACTGCTCTTTCCGGAAGTGGTCCTGCTTACAGTTACTTGATGATAGAATCTCTTACCGATGGAGGTGTGAGGATGGGTTTGCCAAGGGAATTAGCACGCAAGCTGGCTGCACAATCTGTTTTAGGTGGAGCAAAAATGATTTTAGAAACCGGATTGCATCCTGCATTATTAAAGGATGAAGTAACCACACCTGCTGGTGTGACAATAGACGGACTAATGGAGTTAGAGGATGGCGGGTTTAGAGTTGCATTGATAAAAGCAATTGACAGAGCCACTCATAAATCTAAGCAAATATCAAAATAATTCCAAAGAAGTTGATTTAGAGCATTAAATTATGTGGAATGAGAAAAAATTTTCTTATACATTACCCCGGTTTTCCAAGAAAATTATCTATATTGACCAATTTTCCCTGAGTTATATACTGATGGTTCTGCATCCTGACCCATGGGATACAGGGAAGAAATGATATTAATACATCTACATAGAAATACTAAAATTTATAATGACGGAAAATGGCAGAAGAAACAATATTTATTTAAATCCCTTATCAAATAAAACACAAAATAGCTTCCCTTTTTTAAAGCTTATTTCCAGTTTATCCTTAATAATTGTATTACTGATACTGTAATCGGTAAATGACAAATTATCTTTTAAGAAGTTGTACTGTGAACCTGTCATAGTAAATTGTGTAACATTTGTCAATGGGAATAATGAAAATCTTCTATCTTTAAACCCTGATAATATTGTTTTTTCAGTAACAGGGAAAATAGTTGAATTGGATGTAATTATTTTCATATTGATATTTTTATGATAATTCCTGAAAAAATTCATTATACTGGCATAGCTATGGTCGAAATATTCACCGGTCATTGCCAACAAAGTAATTTCTTTTGCATTCATGCTGATTGCTTCTTGAATACAAAGTTCTGAATCAGTAAAATTCTTTTTAATTGGATGTTTCTTACTTGGTACATGGTGATAATATTCTAAAAGTTCATGTGAAACACTGTCAAAATCTCCAATGATTAGATTTGGCTGTATATTAAGATTATGCAGCAATGTTAATCCATTGTCAGCAGCAATTATAAAGTCAGCTTTCTGACAAAATCGGATTACTTTTTCCTTCTTCCAATCCTCCCCATTTCCTACAATGACAACTTGTTCAAGATGTTTTTGCATAAATTACCTGCCGATATATTTTCTAGTTTAATCATAGTATAGCAGATAATCTTGTGTAAATAAAATATCAATAGCTCTGGTAACTGGTTATACTGGGAGTTTTTAGTTTTGAGATGTAAACTCAAAAATTTTTACTGTTGGTGTTTTAATGTTATAATAAAAATATATTTTATAGAATAATAAAATTTTTTTATTGTGATATTAAATCTCTAAAATGAAAGGTGGATTTTAATGAATCCCTTAAAAGAAAAAGATTCTAAAATGAAAATGTGGCTGATAGGCGGAGTAGTCCTATTTATTATTCTGCTTATTGCCTTTATTGGCCGATTTTATATCCCCATGGTCTGGCTGTCTTCAGTAAATTATCTATCAGTGTTCTGGAAAATAATATTTACTCAATTATGGGTAGGCATTTTCTTTGCTGCACTATTTTTTATTCTAAGTTTTATAAATTTTAATTATGCCCGCCGTTATGCACCCCCGATACAGGTTGAAGAAGCACCAGAAAATGCTGAAAGACCGGAAATGCAGATATACAGGACTTTACAGAGCTTTAAAATCAGCAAAAAGTTTGTAATTGGAATTTCACTTGTTCTATCAGTCTTAATGGGTATATCAGAATCAGTAAATTGGGAAACAGTATTAATGTATTTGAATAGGGTTTCTTTTGGTATGAATGACCCTGTTTTTGGACAGGACATAGGGTTCTACTTGTTTAGTCTACCATTTTTGGAATATCTTCGTAATTGGTTAAGCTTTGCAATTGGGCTTATTCTGGTGATTGTCCTTGTTGTTTATATAGCCAAAAGAGCGGTACGTTTTGAAAATCGTAAACTACTCATTGACCCCCCGGTAAAATTACATCTCTCTCTATTATTGGGTACCTACTTATTAGTACAAGCTGCATCTTTCTGGATTAATGCCAGAAAATTGTTATATTCTTCCCAGGGTCTAATCTATGGAGCAGGTTATACTGATATCCATGTTAACCTTTTAGCAATAAGAATATCCATGCTACTTTGTATAGTTGCGGCAATTGTGGTTTTTGTCACTGCTAAAAGTGAAAATGTTAACTTAGCAATAATTAGTGTTGCAGCGATTTTTGTTGTATATATATTTTTAAACGGATTATTACCGGGAATTTTTCAGAGAGTATTTGTTGCACCCAATGAATTAGCCCGGGAAAGACCTTACCTTGCCAATAATATTGAGATGACCAGGAAGGCTTATGGTTTGGATAGGATAGTGGAGAAGGATTTTCCAATTGAAGAAAGAATCAGCTATGCAGATATTCAAAATAATCCGGAAACAATAAGCAATATTCGTTTATGGGATTGGAGGCCAATTGAACAAACATTTAATCAAATCCAATCAATAAGATTGTATTATGAGTTTTTAGGAGTAGATGTTGACCGTTACCATTTGAACGGGAATTACCAGCAAGTGATGATTGCCGCTCGTGAATTGGACAGTAATAGGCTTGCTCAGGAAGCTCAAACCTGGGTAAATCAGCGATTGACTTTTACCCATGGATATGGTGCAGTTTTAAGTCCGGTAAGCATGGTAGAAAGTGATGGACTACCACATCTTTCTATAAAAGACATCCCGCCTGTTTCATTAGTTGATTTAAATATTACTCGACCAGAAATATATTATGGAGAAAAAACAGAAGAATATGTTATTGTAAATACCGATAATAGAGAATTTGATTATCCTCTTGGTGATGAGAATGTCTATACTCACTATGAAGGGACCGGGGGAGTTCCCATTTCTTCATTATGGCGCCGATTGATGTTTGCCATACAATTTGGAGATGTAAATATATTATTAACCGGAAGTACGAATCAGGATAGTCGTATAATGCTGCATCGCAATGTTATTGACCGTACCAGGCAAATTGCACCATTTCTGGTTTATGACAGTGATCCTTATATAGTTATTGCAGATGATGGCAAATTGTATTGGATACAGGATGCTTATACAATTTCTGATAATTTTCCTTATTCCAAGCCGTATAGCAGGTTGTTTAATTATATTCGTAATTCGGTAAAAGTCGTAGTAGATGCCTATAACGGAGATGTAGATTTCTATATAGTTGATCAGGAAGATCCTATTATTCAGGTTTATGATAAAATTTTCCCTGATTTGTTTAAAGCAATCGATGAAATGCCGGAAGATCTTCATAGCCATATTCGCTATCCAGAAGATTTATTCAGGGTACAGACTGAAATGTATTCCGATTATCATATGCAAAACCCCGATGTCTTTTATAACAAAGAGGATTACTGGACTGTTCCTAAAGAGATTTATCGCGGGGAAGAAATAATAATGGAACCATATTATTTGATTGCAAAATTACCGGATTTTGAAAAAGAGGAGTTTATATTAATTACTCCCTATACTCCTGTTAATAAGAATAATATGATTGCCTGGCTGGCTGCGCGAAATGATGACGAAAAATATGGAGAGCTACTCGTTTATAAATTCCCCAAGGATAAACTTATCTATGGACCTATGCAGGTTGAAGCATTGATTGATCAGGATTCCGAAATTTCCCAACAGATTACCCTTTGGAGTCAGAGTGGGTCTTCAGTCATAAGAGGGAATTTACTGGTTATTCCCATTGAAGATTCTGTTTTCTATGTTGAACCCCTTTATTTGAGAGCAGAGCAGGGTGAAATACCCCAGCTGAGAAGGGTTATTGTATCTGATGGTTCAGAAGTAACCATGGCTGTGGATCTGGAAACTGCCATAAGATTGCTTTTTGGCGAAACTATCAGAGAGATTGAAGAAGAGATTAGCCCAAGTATTATTTTACAAGAAGGAACAACTCTTAACAGTCTGATTGAAAATGCCAATAAATATTACAGTGATGCCACTGATGCTGCTCAACAAGGTGATTGGGCGGAATATGGTAGAAGCTTAGAAGATTTGAAAAATACCTTAGAATCATTGCAGAATTTTATTCAAGAAGATATTTTAGAGGAACAAGAATCAATCGAAGAAGAATAGACAACTCTGTAATTATATAAATAATAGAAATAAAAAAGTCAAGCTATTAATTAAAATAGCTTGACTTTTTTAGATAAAATTTATAGGAATATATTTACTTTAATTCTACAAATTTATGATTTGGACATTTAAATCAGTTAATTTTAAAATAGCAATAGTACTTTTTCCGGTGAGCCAACCACCACATTCACCAGGATTTATAACTGTGGTTTTTCCGTTTTTATATAAATCGATTTTGTGCGTATGACCGTAAATAATAACATCATAAGACTGGCTTTTTGCCAGATCACTTATAACATCATCTTTATGAAACATGATTAATTTTTTATTTTCAATGCTGACTTTGTAAGGTTCGGGATAAATTGGTCCAATATCTTTAAATTGATTGAGTAGAAACAATCTGTCACCATCATTATTGCCAAATATTCCTGCAAAAGAACACTTTATGTTTTTTATTTCCCTGGCAGTAAAAGGAGAAACAAAATCACCGGCATGAAAGAGATAATCAATCTTTTCATGGTTGAATATAGTGATTGCTTTTTTGATATTAGGAAGATTGTCATGTGTATCCGACATTATTCCGATTTTCATTATATTAACTCCCAATTCAGAGATTGTAATTTTATTCTAAATATTGATTAGCAACTAATTAGTTATTTATTTTATGTTCTGTCCCATTGACCTACGGTATCTACTGCTTTACCTTCACCAAAATAATTAGTAAATAACTTAAAATAGTAATACTCTTCTTTATTTCTGACTATTGTATATCTCTTTTTACCATTTTCAAATTCACTATCAGTAATACTTTTGTTGAAGTATTGTTCTAATACATTGGCTGAACCAGAGCCTTTGGAAAATTCTGCTTTGGTTCGCCATGTTATTTCTTCTGGTAAATCTCCTTCAAAGGCCTTACGCAAAATCCATTTTTCAATTTGTTCTTCCTCTGTTTGCTTTAATTTATATTCTATCGGTATCTCCATTGAGAAATTAAGTAACTCTTCAGAAATAAAAGGTGCAATTACTTTGATAGAATGGCAGGCATTCATTCTGTCAAGGCGTAGGGCGGCATTATTATGTAATGCTCTAAGGCATTCTTTTTGTTCTTTAAAAATGGCCTGGTCACAGGTTTCTTTAAAATGGTCATAACCACAGAAAAGTTCATCTCCTCCTTCTCCGGAGAGAAGAACCTGCATTCCTTGTTTATTTGCATGCCGTGCAATTAGATAATTTGATGCTGCACTGCGCACCAGTGATGGGTCAAATGATTCCAGGTGATAGACCACTTTTGGCAATACTTCAATTATGTCTTCTGTGTTTATCTTTAGCTCATAATGCTCTGAATTCAGAAATTTACTCATAATACGAGCATATTTTAAATCTTCATTTTCTCCTACTCCCAATGCAAAGGTTTTTATCTTTGCCTCTGGTCCGTTTATTTGTTGATTATATTGATTAAACAAAGTGGCAATAATACTGCTATCCAGCCCACCACTTAACAAGCAACCGGTTTTGTAAGTAAGGTCAAGCCTGTTCTGAATATTTCTTCTGACAATTTTTGCCAGATGATTAGCAATATTTTTTGCTTTTTGATCTTCCAGATTCCCTGTAACCATTCTGGGAAGCTGTGCAAACCTTTTAAATTGACCATCTTGGTCCATATAATGGCCAGGTGGAAATTCATATACATTTTTGGTTACTTCTAAAAGGGATTTTAGTTCTGAGGAGAAATAAATGGTTTTTTTATCCTCGCTGTATCCATAAAAGAGTGTTTTAATTCCCAATGCATCTCTTGCTGCCAGAAATTTTTCTCCATCAGAGATAATAAAAGCAAAAATTGCATCTTTGAGATATTCTACTAAAACTCTGTTTTGATATTTTTTATAGAGAGAAATAAGCAATCTTTCCTCCCGATAGGGGCCATCAAAGATACCAAATTGTTCTGCTAATATTTCATGATTTCCAAACTGTCCATCATAGCAAATACGTGTATCTTTATCACCGGGAATAAATACCGGAATTTCCCAATCGGTCTTTTCTCCTTTATCTGCTTCAAAATAATTTTGAGCAAGAATTACCTTTCCTTTTTGAAAAATCCCTGAATTATGCTTTCCACGATGCTTGGCTATTTTCTGCATTTTTTCAATATCCGTTAATTTTGGGTTGCCGTAGCCGGCAACAATACCACTCATAAGTAAACTCCTTTT
>JAQVMU010000055.1 GCA_028703475.1 Atribacterota bacterium
AGGAGGTAATTTAATGAGCAGAAAAAAATTTTATTTAATGGTATTGATTTTAGTTTCTTTATTTTTTAGTAGTTGTGCTATTATTGGTACACCAGTTTTGGATTCAATCGAAACGGTTGACCAGGTAGATCTGGAACGATATACAGGAGTCTGGTATGAGATTGCCAGTCTGCCAACTACTTTTGCTAAAAATTTAGTATGTGTTACTGCGACTTACACAATTATGGAGGATGGTAAAGTAGAAGTACTCAATCAGGGATACAAAGGATCAACAGATGGAAAGTTAAGCAGCATAACCGGAACTGCATGGGTACCCAACCCTGAAGAACCGGGACAGTTAAAAGTCAGATTTTTCCCGATTATTCCCCCCAGCCAATATAATATTATAGTTTTGGACGAAGAGGAATATTCTTATGCTATGGTTACCGGAAAGAATTATAATTACTTGTGGATTCTATCCAGAACACCGCAAATGGAATCAGAGACTTATGATATGCTAATTCAAAAAGCAGAGGACTGGGGTTTTGATGTAGCTCAAATTAAAGTAACACCCCAAACTTGTTGGTAAGGGAATTGTAAAAATTAGGGAACTGAATATATATATTCAGTTCCCTAATTTCTCAATAATTATGAAAAATTTTCTAAAACTATTTTCCCTTAGCTAATTCGGAAGTACAATTAGGGCAGCGTGTTGCTTTAACAGGTATCAAAGTAAAGCAGTGAGGGCATTCCTTGGTTGATGGTGGTGGTACTTCTTCTTTCTTCTTCATGCTGTTTACTTTGCGAATAACCAGGAAGATAGCTAATGCAATAATTAAAAAACTTATGATAGTATTAATAAATAAACCATAATTCATTGTAACTGCACCGGCTTCCTGTGCCTCAGCTACAGTAAGATAAGGACCGGGTGTAGTACCTTGCTTAAGCAAGATAAAGAGATTACTGAAGTCTATTCCTCCTAACAGAAGCCCGATAGGTGGCATAATTACATCCTTAACAAAAGAGGTGATTATTGAACCGAAGGCAGCTCCGATAACAATTCCCACTGCCATGTCCAGGACATTTCCCCGCATAATAAATTTTTTAAATTCATCTAACATTACAAATTCCTCCTTAAAACTAAATTTGCTTATATTAATGGTATTTCAATAGTTAAGTATAAAGATTTTAGTTTTTATTATATTTTAAGATAGATAAGTTCTTATTCCATATTCACTTACTCCTTTTCTTTGGTAGATTTCGGAAACCAGGGAAAGAATTTTGATGTTTCCCGGGCATATTCCTGAAATTTAGGATTATCGGCAAATTTCTTTTCCAGCATAGGAACACCGGAAACAAAGAGTAAAAGCAGGGTAATAGTCAACGGGCTGATGACTAACCAAAAACCCCTTGGTAATGACAAAGCAATTATGTAGATTCCCCACCACATAGTTGCTTCTCCAAAGTAGTTTGGGTGGCGGGTATATTTCCATAACCCGTATTTCATAATATTCCCTTTGTTTTTCGGTTTTTTGATAAATTGGGCTAATTGGTAGTCACCCACTGATTCAAACAGGAAACCTGTAATCCAGATTATAGTGCCCAGGTAATCCAAAAGTTGCAAACCTTGCTGTTGAGAGTGATTTATAAGTATAACAGGGGAAGAGATAATCAGCAAAAATAATCCCTGTAACATGAAAATCTGAAAAAAACCACGAATGTAAATCCATTTCCCCCATTCTCTTCTCCATTTGGCATATCTAAAATCCTCTGGTTTTCCCCAGTTTCGTTTTAAAATATAATAAGATAAACGGGAACCCCAGGTAATTACAAGTACACTTACAAGTATGCTTCTGGCAGTAATAACTTCTGAAAAAAAGAAAGTAAAGAGAGTTACAAGTATAAAACCAAAACCCCAGCCGATATCTACTATGGAATTATTCTTTATAATTTGTGCAGTTATAAAGAAAATAGTGAAATAAATAAAAATGAGTACAGCAGATGGAAAAAAGATAGATAACATACATTACCTCCTATCTATCTAATAGAAAAAGTAAATTATGGTATAATTTTATTCTTCACTCATAAAACCCACTGCAACAGCACCTTTTCCTGAAGCCATTGCAACGACAGATGAAACTTCTTCAATGTATTGTGGTTCTTTTTGCAATATTGTTAGCAGGGATTTCCGGTATTGCTCTGCCAGTTTTGGCGCCTGGGAATGGACAATACAATAACGCGTAATGGGATTTTTCTGATTATTTTCCTGGATGATGTTTAATATTTTATTAAAATTAGCCTTACGGCTGAAAGCCTTGGCAAAGGCAATGCCATTTCCTTCTTCATCCAATGAGATGATGGGTTTTAAGTTTAATATTTTTGCAAGGTTTCCCTTAAAAGGGCTTACCCTGCCGGATTGAACCATATACTTAAAATTAGAAACACTAACCATAATTTTAACCTTGGGTATCAAGTCATGGATTTTTTCTATAATTGCATCATGGCCCAATCCAGTATCAATAAGCTCAGCAGTTTTCTGGACTAATAATCCCTGGGCGGCAGAATTTAATTTAGAATCAATAACATCTATATTATAACCAGTTTCCCGTAATTTTCCCGCTGCCTGAAAAACTGAGTTAATAGTGCCGCTGATTTTTCCGGAGACCATTAATGCAATCACAGAATCATAATAAGAGCTGAGGTATTGTAAAAGTCCTTCGACAACTTTTACGCCTGGTTGAGAGCTGGTTGGAAAATTATTAGTTTTTTCAACCAGCTCATGAAATATTTTTGGAGTAATGGTAATCTTATCCAGAAACTCATTGTTTTCAAAAAAAATAGATATAGGTAAAATATGGATATTATACATATCAAGCAGTTTTTCCGGGATATCAGCAATTGAATCAGTAACCAGAGCAATAGTAGGATGTTTTTTATGGGAAGATATAAATTGTTTTTTCATATCGTCAACTTTTGGGTTTACAATATTTGCAAAATTGCTAAGATTTAAAAATACCTCTGCAGGATTGTTGGTATGAATATGTATACGGGTTTTTCGGGTATTTCCGGCAACTATAATAGAATCGCCCAAATTCTCTAACATATTTCTTATTTCACTCATTTTTTCAGGCTGAATATTGATTAACATGGTCTCTATACAATAGCGGTATGTTAAATCAAAATCAGCTTCCGGCATAGGTTCAAATTTTTCTACTGATAATTCATGTTGTTTAACAATCTCTCTGAGATTACCATAACGGATAAATTGACCCATACCTTCTAACAAGTGCACAAATCCTTTACCCCCAGCGTCGACTACATTTGCATCTCGCAAAGCTTTCAATTGATTAGGGGTATTATTTAAAGCCTCTCGTGCTTTTAACAGTGCAGAGTGAAAAAGCTCATCAAAGTCATGACTCTTATTCTTCATATCATAAACTGCTTGTGCCCATACTTTTATAACCGAGAGCATTGTCCCTTCTACCGGATGAAGAATTGCATTATAAACAGATGGTATAGCATCTTTGACAGATTCTCCAAAAGTTTGAATATTTAATGTTTTTTGATTACCAACTGCATTAGCCCAGCCATTAAAAAATTGTGCAAAGATAATACCAGAGTTTCCTCTAGCTCCGGACAGTGCTGCGTCAGCCATTGATTGCAAAGTTATATTGACATTCTTTGATGCCTTAACTTCCTGGAGCATATTGTTAATAGTGTAAGCCAGATTTGTTCCGGTATCTCCGTCAGGAACAGGAAAAACGTTTATTTTATTGAGTTTTTCTTTTTGTCGAATAATCTCATTAGCACCGGAAATGAAGGCATAATAAAGTCGTTTTCCGTTCAGGTATTTAATTGGCATTAAACCGTTTCCTTTAAATATAGATTTATATTTGCATTGTAACTGAATTATCAATGTTTAACAATAAATATTTATAAATATATAAGTTATTAAAACCTACTACAAATTGTTGCAAAATGGTATTTTTTGGGTTATTGTTCAATAGAAAAGATTTGTTTAAATTTTTCCTGAATAATTCACCTGTTGCTCAGAAAAAACAATAAAAATTTAAAAACAATAGATATAAGGAAGGAGAAAATATAATTTGGGATGGAAAGATAAGAAAAAGTCATCTACTGATTGGTATATTCATAATTGGACTTTTTTGGGTTGGGTCGAGACGATAATAAAAACTATTGCAATAATAATTGGCATATTGTCTTTTTATTTAAGTTTTGACTCACAAGATTGGGTTATTCCTTCAGGGGTACAACTGGTTCAACTGCTTGTTTTAGGGCTTTTATCATTGGGAATATTTTTTGCCATTTTTAATCGCTGGAAAAATAAGGAAATTATATCCATGTTTTTTGTTATATTGAACAATATTGGCCATTGGGGAATGTTCTTGTCATTACTTAGAGATACAGGCTGGTTCTATTTGCCATATTTTGCACTCTTAATGATGTTGGGAGATTTGGTCAAAATCCTATTTTTAAAGCAAACCGGTTATACTGAAAGGAATATTTTACCCAGTCTTTTTATTTATGCTACCCTTGTTTTTGTTATCGGGTATGGGCTCATTGATTTATTAAGCTGCCTGAATTAACCAGCAAAGAATATATTTTTTGATTTTTAAATCCTTTAATAAAAGATTAAGGAGGAAATATTTTTGGATAGAGACAGGAGATATCTTTTAATTTTGAAAGAAGTAAAAGTTGCTTCATATGATATTGATTTTGTGGGCATTGTTAGCAATATTAGTTATATTCGTTGGTTGGAGGATTTGCGTTTAGCATGGCTGGAAAAATATTTTTCTTTAACAAAACAAATGGAAGCAGGATTTATACCAATATTGCTGGAAACTCATATCCAATATCAGCATGCAATTCGCATGTCCGATAAGGTAAAGGGAATAATGTGGGTTAGTAGGCTTCATTCTCATAAGTGGAAAGTTAAGGCAGAATTTGTTGTTAACGAAAAGGTAATGGCTATAGCTGAACAAAAGGGTGTTTTTATAGACCAGGTTCAATGGAGACCAATTCGTATTCCTGAAGAGTTGAAAGAAATTTATAGAAAGGAAAAGGAAGAGAGACAAAAAGACTAATTTTAGAAAGAGGTGAATAGCATATTCTGGTATCATATCTTGCTTTAACAGCGCGAATAGTATTCGTTGCTTTTGAAAAGATTGTTGTTAGATTACTGGGGGATCGTCAGGGCAATGTTGATTATAACCTGTCAGCAACTTTTTTATTCTTTATCTTTGGAGCACTTATTTTAACTCCATTGGCTTCTTTTGTCCCCATAAAGAATTTTATCTTTTTACTGCCTTGTTATGGCAGCAGTTTACTCTATACAGTATATTCTTATTCTTTTGTTACTTCTCTGGCAACAGGAGAAACATCTTTGGTAACTCCGATATACAGTTTAAATGGGTTAATTCTACTAATATTTTCTTTTCTTTTCCTTTCAGAACCATTTACAATAACTAAAATTATGGGGGTTATTTTAATGATAATCGGGGTTTCGCTGCTGAAAGATGCCAAAAATCCATTCTATTCAGCGCGATATATCTTTACTGATATTCCCAGCCGAATGATGTTTTTAGCGGTTACCAGCCAATGTTTAGGGAGGGTTATTGATAAATATTATCTTCCCAGTGTTCATCCCGTTACTTATTCTACGATATTATACTTTTTTATTGCTTTTAATTTACTGGTTATTTTGCTGATTAGAGGGAAGGTAAATACAATATTAAAAGTTTTTAATAAAAAACCGAAACTGTCAATAACCAGTGGACTGATAAATGGATTTTCGTATTTATTTTTACTCTATGCCATGCAACAGATTGATTTAAGTCTTGCTGAACCTTTAACCAATCTTTCCCTGGTTCTAACTCTATTATTTTCATTCCTGTTTTTTAAGGAAAATGTAATAGAGAAATTGCCAGGCTCCATTCTTATTCTTTTGGGTGGATGGTTTTTATATTTGAATTTTTAAGTGAATTGTATTATATTTTACACTTAAAGCAATAAATATTAAAATTCTTATCATGAATTTAATTGAGTCTACTATACATATAAAATTGAAAGGAAATATGTTTTGGAAAATACAGGAAATAATAAAAATAATCTTACAATCAGAGAGGCTGAACTATCAGACGTACCTGTGCTATTGGCATTGATTAAAGAATTAGCAGTATATGAAAAACTAAGTGACATGGTAGTTACAGACGAAGAAGCTGTTTGCAAAACTTTATTTGGGGATAAGCCATATGCAGAAGCTTTATTGGCTATTTGGGAAGGTCGAGCGGCAGGAATGGTTATTTTTTTTCACAATTATTCAACCTTTCTGGGGAAACCGGGTTTTTATATTGAGGATCTCTATGTAAAAGAAGAATTTCGTGGATTGGGTATTGGCAAAGAATTGTTATTAAAATGTGTTGAAATTGCCAGAGAAAGAGATTGCGGGAGAATGGAGTGGTTAGTTTTAAATTGGAATCCTGCCAGAGAGTTTTATGAAAAACTGGGTGCTTACCCCCTGGATGAATGGACCGTTTATCGCTTGGATAAAGATGCCATGGAAGATCTTATCCGGTAAAGATATAATCTAAATTAATATTTCAAGAAAGAGGGGATGGGCAAATATTTTAAACCCGATTATATTTCCATTTCCCTTTTTTGTAATATATTACCATAACGATCAGTTCGATTAATTCTGCCAGTAAAAATCCTATCCAGATATAATGGACAGGCAGAGACAGAATATAGACTATCAAAAAAGAGTAGGGAATCTGGAATAACCAGCGTGATACGACTCCAGAGACTAAGAAAGGAAGATTGAATCCTGAGCCGGAAAAAACAGTATTCAGCCCCATGGAAAGAGCAACAGCAATAAAACTGGGAGCAATAATATAAATCATGTTTTTGCCAATTTCAATAACTTCGTTGTGATTAATAAATAATTTAATAATATGTTCAGGGAAACATATTATTATAGCAACTATAATACCTGTGACAATGCTTCCTAAAAAAGCAGCCCATAGTGCAGTTTTATGAGTTCTTTCAACTTGATTAGCGCCAAGGTTTTGACCGGCAACCGTACTTCCCCCCATGGATAATCCTAATAGAGGAAGAAAGACAAGATTAGACAGACGCATTCCAATACCAAAGACTGCAAGTGCAGGTGTACCGTATAAGGATACAATTTTCAAGAGTAAAAACTGACTACCTTGCCGAAAAAACATTTCTAATCCAGTAGGTAGACCAATAATGCTTAGTTTTTTAGCATTTTCCTTACTCAACCTAAACAAGCCTTTTACAGATATCTGAACATAGCTTTTTCCTGATAATAGAATAAGCAATCCAGCTGAAAATGCCACAAAAGTCGAGAATACAGTAGCAATTGCTGCACCTTGAATTCCCCAGCCAAATCCCGGAATTGAAGTTCCAGGTATTGTTTCAAACATTAGAATCGGGTCTAAGATAATATTTAAAATTGAGGTGAATGTCATGATAATCATAGGATGCCTGGCATCACCGGTACAGCGCATCGCAGTATTTACACTGAATGAAGCAAACATAAAAGGAAGGAACAGGGAACGAATAATTCCATAATCAAGAATATGTTTAATAACCAAATTATCATCAGAAAAAAAGTAGCTAAGAGGTTTGAGAAGTATAGTTAGTATTATTGCCATAACTGCTGAAACAAGTAGTTTAAAAAAGATAGATTGTTCCATGATTTCTTTTGTCTTATCAGTGTGACCCGATCCATAACTTTGGGAAATCAGCGATACTGCACTAACACCAATAATTTCACTAAAAATATCTGAAATCCAAAAGATGGTACTGAAAATGGTTACCCCTGCAACTGCTTGAGCAGATATTCTGCCTATCCAGATCATATCTATAAAATCATAAAGGGTTTGAGCAAAGAACCCGAACATTGTAGGAATAGAGACTACAAGTAGATTTTTAACAATATTTCCTTTAGTTAGATCTCTTTTTATAAACCTTCTTTGCATAACCAACCTATTATAGATTTGATTAGGATTTAAAAATTAAAACAAATATAAATATTAATCAAAGTCTAATGTTATTATATTGTTCTTTTGCTATAAAAGTAAAATATTTATATGATATAATAATCAAAATAGAATAATTTTTTACCAGAAAATAATAAATAGTATTATATTGTTCTTTTCTTTTAAAAGAAAAATTATTATAATATAATAGCAAGCATTATTTTCAGAGAAGAAAATTTAATTTATATTTACTTATTTGTAGTTCTATTAGGCATATAATCTTAATAAACCTATGCCTTTATGTTTACATCATTATTTGCTGATTAAATAACTTCTCTATAAACTCTAAAAGAAAAATCTTTTAATATTTTTTAAATTAAAACCTTCAGGAGCAGAGATGGCTTTTCTCTTAATTCTTGACCGAGAACATAAAGCTTTATGGGTAAAAAACAAAAATAAAATTAATGATAATCATTGGTTTTTACCTGAAGTTGAAGACCCTGTTAATAAGCCATCAAACCGATTGAATGTAGAGCTGTTAGCTAAACAGGCCTTTATTCCTTTAAAATCAAGCTTGATTGGTAAAAAAAATCTTTTGGATATTTCTCACAATGAACAAATTATTTACCTCTTTCTCTGTATAGGTAAAGAGGCTTCAGAAATAATGTTTGATTTAACTAAATACCGTGATATTCAGTGGACACCAATCAATTGTGTCAAAGAAGACTATATTTTTTCTGGTTTATCCGGAAAATCAGTTATTAATGCTTACCAGGATATATTATTAGATGGTTTTATTGATGTTAAATCAAATTTTCATATTGTTAAGAATGGACATGGTAAAAAAGAAACTGATAATTATAATAATGGAATACTCCAGGGTAAAAGAAAATTATTTGTTGAGCTTAAAGAACAATATAATCTATATCACCAGCCTATACCCAAAATTGGAGAATATGCGCTTTTGAATAACTGGAAAGGTATTCCGATTGCTGTTTTGGAAATAACCCGGGTTATTATTGAGCCATTTGACAATTTAAGAGGAGTCGTAAAACAGTTGGACGATACTGAAGAGGTATTTTCCGAAGATAGAGAAAAAAAATATCAAAAAGCTTTTAGTACCTGGTGTCAGAACCATAATCAAATATTTTCCCGCAAGAAAGAAGTAGTATTATCACAATTCAAAATAATCCAACAATTCGAAGATTCAAAGGCGAATCATTTAAGAATTCCCTAACCTCTTAAAAAGTTTCTGTTCAAGGGAAGGTCCTTGTTGACTGGGATAAGGCCTTACCTTATTGACTGGAGCAGGGACTTAACCCTTGATAGAATAAAGGCTATTATATATGAAACGGTTATTGATTAGCATTCAATATATTAGTTGACATTGTTTTTTCATGGTGTTATTCTTTTATCTAACTATCTAATTATATGTCTTTAGTATTAATAAGGTTTTTTAGTAAAAAGAAATTTTAAAAAAATAGGAGGTGAATGTAAGATAGAATTGTTCAGATAAATTGAGATGATGAGAAAATTAATAAAATGAAAGGGGAAAAGAAATGAAAAATAAATTATTATCTATCCTGACTTTAATAATTATTCTTAGTATGGGAATAGTTATGTCTGGATTAGCTCAAGAAAAAGTTCTGGTGTTTGGCAGCAGCGGAGATGCTGTCCGTTTGGACCCTGCTGATGTAACAGATGGTGAATCTATCCAGAGAATGGATAATATCTTTGAAGGACTGGTAGAATATGAGGCAGGTTCCACTGAGATTAAACCTTGTTTAGCCGAATCCTGGGAAATATCCGAGGATGGTACAGAAATAGTCTTTAATTTAAGAAGGGGAGTAAAGTTCCATGATGGAACTGATTTCAATGCTGATGCAGTAGTCTTTTCTTTTGAAAGACAATACAATCCGGAACATCCTTACCATCAGTATGGTGAATGGCCATATTGGGGATACATGTTCAGTGATATTGAAAAAATGGAAAAAATTGATGATTACACAGTTAAATTAACCTTAAAGGATCCCAATGCCTCTATTATGACCAGCCTGGCCATGTTCACGGTGGCAATTGTAAGTCCGGCAAATGCAGAAAAATTCACAGAAGATGCCTTTAAGAATCCATGTGGTACCGGACCTTTTAAATTTGTGGAATGGGTAAAGGATGATCATATTACCCTGGAAACCAATGAAGACTACTGGAGAGAAAGACCAGAACTAGACAAACTGATATTCAGGGTTATAGAAGATCCTTCAGCAAGATTACTGGCTTTAGAGGTAGGAGAGGTACATGGTATAGAATATCCTAATCCATCTGATTTGGAACGTATTGAAGCCAATTCTAATCTTGTCTTGATGACAGAACCTGGTATGAATGTTGGCTATATGGCTATGAATACCGGTTATGGCTATGTTGATGCCAACAAGAATGGAGTCAAAGATGATGATGAACCATTTGAAAAATTACCCGGTTATTTTGAACCTCTGACCAAAAAAGGGGTAAGACAGGCTATCAATATGGCAATTGATAAGGAAGCTATAGTAAGAGATATTTATATGGGAACTGCCGCTCTTGCAAAAACTGGTGTGCCTCCCGGGGTACTTGGACATCACGATGGAATAGAAGATTATCCTTATGATCCGGAAAGAGCTAAAGAGTTACTGGCTGAAGCCGGTTATCCTGATGGCTTT
The DNA here is from genome assembly GCA_028703475.1 of Atribacterota bacterium. NCBI lineage: Bacteria > Pseudomonadati > Atribacterota > Atribacterota bacterium. The sequence continues at coordinate 10,700 of JAQVMU010000055.1, forward strand.
GAAGTAACATTACATGTTATGCCTGTCTCCAGACCGTACATGTTTGATCCTCCAAAAATAGGTGAGGCTATTCAAAGTTATCTGGCAGCAGTAGGAATCACGGTTAATTTCTATCAGGTAGATTGGAGCACTTACCTGCAGGAGACAGAAGCAGGACAGCATCAGATGTGTATGCTGGGTTGGACAGGTGATAATGGTGACCCGGATAATTTTATGAATGTTCTATATGGTCTAAATGCCTGTTCTATTGGAACAGCCGGGAATTATGCCTTCTATACCAATGAAGAAAACCAGAAACTTTTAACTGCAGCATTAAGAACTTATGATGTAAAAGAAAGAGAAGAATACTATAAAAAAGCACAGGAATTAGTTCATGAAGATGCCGGATGGGTATTTTTAGCTCATTCTAATCAAAACGTAGTCTTCCGCAATAATGTAGAAGGTTTTGTTTTACACCCAACTTCCCGTATGTTCTTCTATCCTGTTGATATAAAATAGTTAAT